>CASBQM010000179.1 GCA_949127645.1 Synechococcales cyanobacterium PMM_0036 | reverse complement strand
CCTCAGATCGGCTTCAGTCTGCTTGCGATCGTGAATATCTCGCCCAACGGATTGAATAGCGATGAGATTGCCATGTAGATCGAAAAAGCCGCGATTGATCCACTGCGCCCAGCGATCGCCCTGAGAAGTTACGCCGCGATTTTCAACTGTCACCACCGGATTCTCTGGACGAAGTGCGGCAAAGCATTCAGCCACAGAGTTGCGATCTAATTCATACACCACCGAAGCATAGTGATGACTTTGTGGAGTTTCGCAGTTTAGCCCAAAGCGGCGGCAGTAGACTCCATTGGCGTAGGTAATCATCCCATCTGCGTCTAGCCTGACAATAAATTCGGTTTGGTCTTCTAGAATGGCGCGATAGGTTGCTTCACTGCGCTGTAGCGCCTCAGTGCGTTCTTGCACCTGCGCTTCTAGAGTGCGGTTATAGTCTGACAAAAGCTGCTCAATTTGCTTGCGATCGCTGATATCTATCACCACGCCATCCCAATACACGCTGCCGTCGGGTTGGGCATCTGGCGCAGCAAAGTTTTGAAGCCATTTCACTTTTCCAGAGGGCGTGGTGATGCGGTAGTCAACTGACCAAGGCTGAAGGGTGCGGAGGGCGATCGGTGCCAAAGTTTGTAGATTAATCACATCATTAGGGTGGATCAGCCTCCATAGACTGCTAGAGTCTTGCCACACGGCATCGGCTTCTACCTCAAAGATTTCGTAGCAGCGAGGGCTGATGTAGGTAAATTGATCGGTGCCGTCAGGGTGCATGATGTAGCGGTAGATCACTCCCGGCACATTTTCGGCTAGCCTCCGGAAGCGGGCTTCGCTATCTCGCAGCGAGGCTTCGGCTCTCTTGCGATCGGTAATATCGATCAAGATGCCTGCCATTCGCACGGCTTTGCCAGACTGATCATAAATTCCGCGTCCTTGACTCAATAGCCAATGCAGACTGCCATCTTGCCAGAAGATGCGATATTCTGCGTGATAGTCCGTACGGTTTTCTAGCGCTTCTGCAATGGCACGATCGACCCCAGGCAGATCTTCTGGATGGATGCGATCGTGCCATTGTTCGTACCTTGTTTCAACGCTGCCTGGAGCATAGCCCAGTAGCGTGAACATATTATCGTTCCAGATATCTTCGCCCGTGGCGATATGCCAATTCCAGCTTCCAATCTGACCAAACTCCATCGTCAGCCGCAACTGTTCTTCACTGCGCTGAATCGCCGCCTCAGCACGCTGGCGATCGCTGATATCTTGAAACACCGTAATGGCATGAATGACCTGACCCAGATCGTCTAATATCGGAGCTGCTTGCACCTCTAGCAAAATTACTTCATCTTGCCGATGCACCTCTAGCAGTTGATTGGTCACAAATTCACCCTTCAGCGCCCGGATTCCAGGCAGTTGGTCAAAAGGAAAGAGATCGTGGGTTCCTGCTAAATAAATCTGATAGATTTCAGGAAAGTCTGCGTGTGCCGCACCCGCGCTAGCTTCCAGAGGAAAGATTTCTTGTCCCGCCGGATTAACGTAGGTGAGCCTGCTGTTTTCATCTAGTGTCGCCACCCCGATCGGCAAACTCTCTAAAAGCTGGGCGATTTTTCGTTCGCTCTGCTCAAAGGCGATAAAAACAGTCTTGAGCTGAA
Organism: Synechococcales cyanobacterium PMM_0036; assembly: GCA_949127645.1. Lineage (GTDB taxonomy): Bacteria > Cyanobacteriota > Cyanobacteriia > Elainellales > Elainellaceae > Drouetiella. Next base: position 1,797 of record CASBQM010000179.1, on the reverse strand, counting down.
CTTTCATCTGGTTAAACGATCGCGCTAGTTCTCCCACCTCATCAGAGCGGTGAATCTCGACCGGGCGATCGAACTCACCCATCGCTACTTCTTGAACCGCCTGCCGCAACCGCAGCAAAGGAGCCGTTACCCACTGCGCTGTCAATATGCCGGACCCCATGGATAGAAGCAGTGCTGCGACGCAGAGCAGCATCGTCTGATGCACATTGTCATTGATTTGCGCCATGAAATCGGCTTCTGGCACCACCACCACAATTAACCAATCAGGGGGATTGAAGTTGAGATTGACGCTGTTAGGATTGGCGCTGTTAGGATTGGCACTATTGAAACCCGAAGCAGAAAGCGGCAGAACTTCGGCAAAATAGCTCTGCCCAGCCTCCTGGAATTTAAAGATTGAGCGTTTGCTGATCTCGCCAACGGGCTTCAGTCGATGAATGTATCGAGCCGCCGCCTGAATGGCAAGCACCTGGATATCGATCGCCTGACGACGTAGAGGTGACTGCCCAGACCCAGACTGTCCAGACCCAAAAGCTGATTCTTGGCTAGAGCTGACCACCAGCTCCCCCGATCGCTCCATAATAAAGACTTGCCCCGATCGGCTCACATGGGTCTGCGCCAAGAATCTCTGAAGATTACCGAGAGATAAATCTGCCGAACTCACGCCCAGCAGTTTGCCCGATGCGTCATAAATCGGCTGACTTGCAGCAATAAAGAGCGCGCCAGAGGTATAGCCAGAATAAACGCTTGTCCAAGTGAATTTTCTAGTCTCAGCCGCCGCTTTATACCAAGGGCGCTGGCGCGAGTCATAATTCCCCGGCTCTACTTTTGTGGGTGCAACCCGCTTTCCCTGGGCATCCATTAAGTAATGGACGACTTGAGATTGGGTAGACCGATTTGCCACCACAATTTCCGGGCTAATCTCGCCTTTTTGATAAGCGCCCGAGTAAGCCCCATCTGCCTCAGCGCCAAGCGACAGCCACGAAAGGTTACTAAACTGCCGCATCTGCTGCCAGAGATACTTTTCGCGCTGAGGATCATACTGACTCAAATTTAGCTTCAGGTCGCCTCGATCGATCGCGTCTTGGTTGAGTTGATTGACGAGATACGGCGCTGCTAAATAAGTCGTCAGAGTTTGACCAACGCGATCGCCTACTTCTCCCATAAGCTGCTCTACAAGCTGATTGACTGCCTTTTGCCCGCTGTGGAAAGACAAGTATCCAGTCAGCCCAACGGCTCCCATAGTTTGCAGCACAAACGGCACAATTAAGACTAATCTCAACGAGAGCTTCTTATTGAGTAACCCACGAATCAAAGGGGACGATCGCATAGCCACAATAAATTTAGGAACCACAGTCTAAATTTAGGAAATGCAATTCAAATTTAGGAAACACTTAAATTTAGGAAACACTTAAATTTAGGAAACACTTAAATTTAGGAAACACTTGAATTTAGAAAGCATCATCCAACAAAATCCTGAGGCGGCATTTTGACTTGCCCAACATTATGCCTAACCCTAGCTCACATCACAGCCTGAAAAGCCACTTCTACAGCTTTCATATCCAAATAATCGGCGGTGATGATGCGATCGCGTCCTTCGGCTTTGGCTTGGTAGAGGGCGGCATCAGCAGCGGCAATTAAATGTTTGGCGGCTAGCCCTATCGTGGGCATCAAAGTCACCACCCCAAAGCTTAAGGTGACATATCGACTGACAGGAGAGCCAAGGTGCTGAATTTGCAGTTGTCGAACTCCTATTTGAATCTCTCTGGCAACTTGCAAGGCTCCTGCCGCCGGAGTGTT
>CASBQM010000178.1 GCA_949127645.1 Synechococcales cyanobacterium PMM_0036 | reverse complement strand
TCACCTTTGCCAGTACAACATCGACCATTTGTACGCTGACAGGGGCAACAGTGGCACTAGTTGCAACGGGCGACTGCACGATCATGGCAAGCCAGGCCGGCGACGCGACATATGAGCCCGCAACCGCTGTGACACAAAGCTTCCAAGTTACGGCCCAGGGTGAGCAGGCAATCTATCTACCGTTCATTCAACACTAACCGCAGGTATTGTGTTATGCCTAGTCTATTCGTTCCGTGATAAGCTTATAGAATGGTGGTTGTTCCCGATGCGCGCAAGTCGGGCTAGACGACAGAAAGTAGGAAAGTCAAAATGACCCAAACCCTCTATGACACCGATTTTTACGCGTGGACACAACAGCAGTCTGTCTTATTACAGGCGGAAGAATTTACCGAGGTGGACTGGAAAAATCTAATCGAGGAAATTGAGAACATGGGGCGTAGCGAGCAACGTGAGCTAGAAAGTCGGCTAATCGTGATCGTCATGCACCTGCTCAAGTTGCAATATCAACCAAGCCGCCGCAGCCGCAGTTGGACAATTACGCTTCAGACGCAACGGGTTGACCTACAACGTCACCTGCGTAAGAATCCCAGCCTCCGTGCTGAGTTGGCCGCAACCATCGCCGACATTTACCCTGATGTGACGAAGAAAGCTAGCATCGAAACCAGCGTAGCGCTTTCTATGTTCCCCGTTGATTGTCCCTGGACAGCAGAACAGATTCTTGACGCGGATTGGTTGCCAGCACAAGATGCGAACTCAATCAAATAGCACCTACGCTGTTGGCTAACCGCTGACGGCTTTTTATTTGTAGAATTTTAATTATCCTTGATCTCTCCTGCCACGGGCTCTACGGCAAAAGGCCCAATTTGCCTCACGCGTTGCAAAACCCGCGCGGCTCAACTATAATAGGCGCATGGAAAACTCGACAGAATTTATGACTTTCGGTCGCTGGATTAAGCGACTGCGTGCGGAACAAGACTTGACCCAAGAGATGTTGGCGGAGAAAATCGACTGCGCCACACCCACCTTACGTTCGTTTGAAATTGGCAAACGCCGGCCATCACGCGAGATGGCCGAGCGAATCGCGGATGCGCTTACGGTGGCGGCGGATCAGCGCGCTGAATTTTTGCGCCTGGCGCGCTTGCCGCTAGAAACAACGCCGGAAGCGAATATTGAAGAGAAAATCAGACCAATCATACCCGCACCACGCCTGGAAACCCAGGAGACAACACAGCGACCACCGCTAGCGCAGGCGATCAATGTGTTGATTGGCCGTGAAGCCGAACGCAACATCCTGTTGCGCTTACTGGGTGAAGATCGCCATCGTTTGGTGACGGTAGTGGGTGCTGGCGGCAGTGGCAAGACTCGGCTCGCCCAACAGATTGCCTTCGATTTACAAATGCAATTTCGTGATGGCGCCGCCTTTGTCCCTTTGACATCGGTGGCCGAAGGGCACCATCTACCCATGAGCATTGCCGAAGCGCTCGGCCTCCCTTTGCCCCAAGGCGCCAATGCCCACGATCGCCTGCTGCAATTGTTGGCTGAGCGCGAGTTGCTGCTGGTGCTCGACAATTTTGAACATCTACTCGTCCCGGCAGCGGCAGAAGATAAGACGCTCGCCTTGTTGCAAGCGGTGTTGCGCGGTGCACCAGGCCTGCAATTACTCGTCACCTCACGCGAGCGCTTGCGTATCCTGAGCGAACGCACCTTCGAGTTGGCGGGGCTTTCTACGCCGCGCCAGGCCGCCAGCATCGAACAAGCCGACGCCGTGCTGCTCTTCATCGAGCGCGCCCAGCAGGTCACCGGTCACTTTAGTCTTGCCCCTAACAATCGTGACGCCATCGCGCGTATCTGCAATTTGCTCGAAGGCATTCCCTTGGCGCTTGAGTTGGCCGCGGCCTGGGTGCGCGTGCTCACTTGCGACGAGATTGCGGATGAAATTCAGCGTAATATCGACTTTTTGGCCCTGGCCGATCGCGATACGGCGCCCCGCCATCGCAGCATGCGGGCCGTCTTCGGGCATTCATGGGCCTTACTCACCGAAAAAGAGCGCGCGGTGTTGATGAAATTGGCGATTTTTCAGGGTGGCTGCCGGCGCGATGCAGCCGAAACTGTGGCTGGGGCCACGTTGCCCATTCTAGCCTCGCTGATCGACAAATCACTCGTGCGCCGGACCCCCAATGGTCGCTATGAGCTGCATGAATTGATCCGCCAATATGCCCAGGCACATCTGGTGCAAACCGGCCAGTTGGCGGTCGTGCAACAGCAGCATGCCCAGACCTTTCTGAAGTATGCCGAAGGCGTCGAAAGACGTTTTTACAGCGCTGAGGGCCGCCGCCTGCGCGATCAGCTTGAACTGGATCTGGATAACTTTCGCAGTGCGTTTGAGTGGGGTTTAAGCCATGAGGGCTTGGCTACGACGCCTGATTTGGCCTTGCGCCTGGCCGCCACGTTATCACGTTTCTGGTATGTATTGCCCAACTGGCGCGAAGGCCATCAATGGTTACAGCGGGCGTTAGCGCATAGCCAGGGCATAGAAGCGGCTATGCAAGCGCGCATTCAACTCGGTTTTGGGATGTTTGAACATGCCTGGAGCCGTTATTCGGTCGCACTTGCGCATTTTGAAGCCGCCAAACCGCTCTTCGAGCAAGGGTCGGACCCGTGGTATACCGCCTGGATCTATAACCAAATCGCGCAATGTTATTTTGCCGCGGGTCGTTTAGATCAAGCAGAAGCCGCGATCCAGGAAAGTCTGGGGCGTTTTCGGCGCGTCGGCGACCAGTGGACCACGGGAGTCGCGACCTGGCTCCTCGGTTCCGTCGCCAAGGCCCGGTTGGATTATGGCGGGGCGTTGACGCTGGCCCAGGAGAGTTTAGCT
>CASBQM010000177.1 GCA_949127645.1 Synechococcales cyanobacterium PMM_0036 | reverse complement strand
CTCTAGCAAAGTTTGGTAAGACTTGACCCAACCTCTGCGGCTGTCTCCCACCTGAATGGTGACTTGATTGGCGGCAAAGCTGACTTCAGTGGTATCTCGACGCAGATCTGGAGATGCAGTGCCGATCGCCCCTATCACCTTTACAGTCAGGCGATTGCGAATCGCCGGAAGCTGATCGATATACTTGGGTTCCAGCACGGCACCGGTGCCGCAGCCCATCATTGCCAAATCCATCATCAGACCGAAAGCGCGCCAATCCACCACGTTGGTGCTGGTGCAATTGTAGGAACCAGAGAAGTTTTCGGGCTTGGCAATCCAGTCTGTGCCGCCCACCCAGAGCCAGCGACCCGATGGCAGGCTTTTGAGCTGTCGCTGCATTCGAGACACCAACGTGGCTTCCTGGGATGTGAGGTTTCCTAATTCGACCACGCCCTGTAGGGTGCGATCGCACACCTCTTCCCAGGTTTCCCGAACGTTTGCCGCCTTTTCTCCACGACGACTGTAGGTTCTAAAAAACACGGGATTGGCGGCGGGAGCTGATTCTGGAAAAGGGTGAGCTGGAGACGGATTGGGTAAGTTATTTAGGCGAGTACGTTCGAGATCTTGAACCATGAGTGATGCCTCGGTTTCACGGATGTAGAGTGTCACGGGTGCAGCCAACGCGGTTTGATAGTGTACCTGAAGCCATAGGCTTGAGGTGCAGTTATCATGGGGTGCAACTATCATAGTGCTACCGCTAGAGGCTAAAACCTTATGAGAATGCGATCCTACTCTACATCTGGAGGTTTTGCTACTTTTTAAGCGCCAGATTTAGAAAGGAATATCGTCGTAATCCACTTGGTCGGCGCTCGGCTTTGAACCTGAGTAGGCAGGCGACTTGGCTGGCTCCGAGGGAGAGACACTGGTAGGTCTAGCGGCAGGCTTAGCTTTAGCGACGACGCTGGTAGGGGCAGCACTGGGTGTGAAGGTCGTACCAGTTGGGGCAGGACTGGAAGCACTTGTAGAGGCAGGAGTGACCGCAGAAGTCGTTAGGCTAGAATCCGCGCCAATGAGATGAATCCGCTGTGCCGTCAGCTCAGCCCGAGTTTCCTTAAAACCCTCTGGACGATCGATCCGGCTCATGTTCAGCCGACCTTCGACAATGACGCGATCGCCCACATGATATTTTTCCTGAATTTCCTGCGCCAAGTTTCCCCAACCCACGACCTTAAGCGTTGAGGGCGGGTCTTCGTCTCGCACGCCAGGAAACTGAACGACAATTTCGGCGATCGGCGTTTGGTTGTCGGGCGTGTAGCGAAGCTGAGGATCTTGAATGACTTCAGCCATCAAAATGCAGTTGTTCATGAGGTATCTCCGGTTGGGTTTAGCGCAGTGGCTTGCTAATAATGACCTGTTAATTAAGCTGCCCTAATTAAGCTTCTTAGTGTAGCTGCACTCCTAGATTTTAGATAAATTTCAGAGCGCGATCGATCGCCGCAACTTCAGGTTTGAGGTTACGACTTTTAGTAGTAAATATGTATTATTTTAACACGGAGTAATAGTGAGGTGGAATAAGTGCTATTGGGCGCAGAGATGCACAAGGCTTCTTGCTTTTCCTAATTTTTAGCCCGTTAACGGCTACTCCATCTGCATTTGACTCTCGTCTAAGCCGTGATCTCGATCGACAAAATCTTGCACAAACGATCGGTATTCTCGCAGCGTCTCGTCTACCCAGCCGCGATCGTGGCTATCGGCATAGAGATGAACTAGCGGTTCTCCAGCATCAGGCAACAGCAGCACCCAGCTATCATGCTGAGAATTAAAGATCTTTACGCCATCCGTCAGATCGAGATTTTCGACCGGGTGATTTTCTACCAAGTGCCGCATCAGCGCGCCCTTGACCGCCCAGGGACAGCGAACCGTCAGCGTCCGGTGAGAAACGCGGGGCAGCTCAGAACGAATTTGACCTAGGGTGCGGGGCATGTTGAAGCGATCGCGGTGTTGCAATGACAGCATTTCAATCAGCTTGCCGATGCAAAACATGGCATCAAAGCCGGGATGAATTTGCGGGAAGATAAATCCCATTTCACCGCTGCCCCCTAGCACCACGTTGGCGTTGGTGTGGCACGCCTCCATCAATGCCGTGGGGTTGGCTTTCGTCCGAATGACGCTGCCATCATGCCGTCGGGCAATTTGCTCAACGGCACTAGAGGCATTGACGGGCACCACTACCATGCCTCTGGGATATTCCATCAGCATCATGTGCGCCATGAGTGCCGTCAGCATTTCGCCCCGAATGGCGCTGCCTGACTCATCTACTAAAATAAGCTGCTCGCCGTTGGCAGAAACCTGAACTCCCAAACTCGCCTTCAGCGCCTCCACCACATGACCCAACTGGCTCAGCAGCACCTCACGATCGGCATTAGAGGGGATGTTGTGGCTAAGGCTGGCATTTAGCACCACGGCATCACAGCCAAATTTGCCTAACAATTGCGGCAATACTGCCCCTGACAGGGCATAAACATAGTCAATGACAATCTTGGGCTTGCTGCTCCGCATCGCCTCGGCGTTAAGATGGCGCTCGAAGCTGGCGCTGTAGAGATCGGTGACTTGCGGCACGTAGACCACGTTGCCGATTTCCTGAATTTGCGCCCGTCGGAAGTCTTCTTTAAAGTAGGCTCCCTCGATTTTCTTCTCTCGCGCTTTAGAAAGATTGATGCCTTTTTGGTCAAAAAACTCAATTAGTAGATGATCAGAGCGATCGGGGTGAACCCGCACATGGATACCTCCTGCTACCGCTAAGGTCGGCACGGCAGTCCGGGCGATCGGGATGGAAGTTGCCTCTAAATGCTGGACGTTGATGCCCACCGACATCAGCCCTGCAATCAGCGATCGCGTTACCATGCGTGAAATTGGTCGCTGATCGCGGGAGACCGTGACATGAGAACCGGGCTTCAGCGTCGAGCCGTAAGCCCCTCCTAACCGGACGGCAAATTCTGGCGTAATGTCTACATTTGCCAGACCTGAAACCCCTCGCTGACTAAATAAGTTGCGGTGTGCGGTGTGACCCCAAATCAAGTTCATGTTTAGGGTTGCTCCCGGATCGATCTTTTTGCTGGGCCAAACTCGAACATTGGGCGTGACGAGCGCCTCCTCACCAACCGTCG
>CASBQM010000176.1 GCA_949127645.1 Synechococcales cyanobacterium PMM_0036 | reverse complement strand
GCACCTTTGTGTTGCGAATTGAAGATACCGATCTGGAGCGATCGCGCCCTGAATACACGCAAAACATTATGGAGGGTTTGAGCTGGCTGGGTCTGACCTGGGACGAGGGTCCGTTTTACCAGACGCATCGAATGGATTTGTATCGCCAGAAGATCCAGGAGCTATTGGACAAAGATCTGGTGTATCGCGCCTACGACACGCCCGAAGAGCTGGATGCCATGCGCGAAGCCCAGAAGGCAAACAACGAGGCCCCGCGTTATGACAATCGCCATCGTCATCTCACGCCTGAGCAATGCGCCACCTTTGAAGCTGAAGGACGCAAGCCCGTAATGCGCTTCAGAATCGAGGACGATCGTGAAATTTCCTGGACTGACTTGGTGCGCGGTACTGTCACCTGGAAGGGACGAGACTTGGGCGGTGATATGGTGATTGCCCGCGCTGCAGAGGGTAGCGATATCGGTCAGCCGCTCTATAACTTTGTGGTGGTGGTGGATGACATTGATATGCAAATCAGCCACATCATTCGAGGCGAAGATCACATTGGCAATACGCCCAAGCAGATTTTGCTGTATGAGGCGTTGGGTGCAACCTTGCCTCTGTTTGGACATACGCCGCTGATTCTCAACACGGCAGGGGCGAAACTTTCAAAGCGGGATGGGGTCACTTCTATCTCGGATTTTCAGAAGATGGGCTACACGGCGGAAGCGATCGCCAATTACATGACGCTCTTGGGCTGGTCGCCGCCGGAGGGCATGGCTGAAATCTTTTCGATCGAGGAAGCGGCGGCAAATTTTGGCTTTGAGCGGGTGAACAAAGCTGGAGCCAAGTTTGATTGGGATAAGCTCAACTGGCTCAACAGTCAGTATCTCCACGCTATGCCGATCGATCGGCTCACAGATATGCTGATTCCTTACTGGGAGGCGGCAGGTTGTGAAGTGGGCGATCGTCCCTGGCTAGAGCAGCTCACGGCTTTGCTGGCTCCAAGTCTGGTGCGACTGGAGGATGCAGTTGCCATGAGCCGATATCTTTTTGTGGCAGATGTGGGCTTTACAGAGGAGGCAGCGACCCAGCTTAAGCAAGAGAAGGTTGCCACGGCGCTAGAGGGCATTATTGCAGCGCTGGAAGCCGTTTCGCTGACAGAGGCAAACGTTCAAGAAGTGATTCAGGTAGGAGTGAAGGCGGCAGGGGTGAAGAAAGGAGTGGTGATGCGATCGCTGCGGGCGGCTCTGACTGGCGATATGCATGGACCCGATTTGGTGCAGTCCTGGCTGCTGCTCAATCAGCATCAGATGGATTTGCCTCGATTGAAACAGGCTTTAGCGGTGAGTCAAGTGAATTGACCATGAAGTTCGGAACAGTTCACTTCTAAACCTGGTCACTTGCCCTAACAGATTGCACAATTGTGCAGCGTTTGTAAAATCAGCCATTCATACACCCATGCAACTTCCAGGGTTGAACTTAGGTATCAGAATCTCTCAAGCGCTTGTCTTGGGAACTAGCTTAATGACAGGACTGGGGATTGATTTGCCAGCGATCGCCCAAAGCCCCACCCCCATCTTTGAAAATGTCACTCTCAGCCCTAGCTTTACGCCCGACCCGACGACAGTGCGCGGCATCAGTGGGGGTGAAGTGGCGGCTAGCAAGATTTCGGAACGGGCAGAGACGGTCACGGGGCTTTGCAATGGTTTTGTGGATGCCCAGCCCGATCACACGATCGTCCTGACGCAATATTTCAACTACCTGAGTCTGCAAGTCCAAAGTCCAGAAGACACGACGCTGGTGATTCGGGGACCAGGCGGAGTCTGGTGCAATGATGACTACTCTGGAAAAAATCCAGGCATCGCGGGCAAGTGGCTTTCGGGCACCTACCAAATTTGGATTGGCTCCTATGACAGCAAAAAATATCATCCTTACGTGATTCGCATCACGGAACTACAGCAGCCCTAAAAATCTTCGAGCAGTGGTCCTAAGCGATCGAGCAAAGGATCAATTTCTTGAGGAGCCTGCTTAACTTCTGCGACCGTCGGACTCGGCTCTGAGCGAGGCAGATGACTTGCGTCAACCGCGATCGCTTCCGGGATCTCCAATCGCGCTAGCCGATCGGTGAGTTGACGCACCTGCTGTTCTAAAAACTCCTTGCGTTCTAGCGTATCCAGGCGATCGCCCAATTCGCGCATTTGCTGCTCTAATTTGCGCAGGGCATAGCGTTGACGAGCCTCCTCTTTGCCCTCCAACCGCGCCATCTGCATTTGCAGATCTAGCACCTGCTGCTGAAGGGTGGCAACCGACTGCGGCAGTTCTGGAGGATTGAGAACCTCTGGGGAATTGAGAAATAGCTTTAGCGATCGCTTACACAAATCGCTAAAGCTAAGCGACTGTGCCTCCATCGCCTGATTAGCTGCCCGTAACAAAGCCTGATCTGCTTCAGCCTGAGCAAAGTCAATGACATAGCCCGACTCCCCACTAGACCGATCCAGACTAGCTCTCTCTTTGCGATCGCTCATTCCCTCATTCCCTACTCCTCTCATCCCTTCGCCGCCGCTAGCTTACTCGCCATTGCCACCAACTGCGCCTCGCCATAAATATATTGCCCTAGCGCATTCGCCTGACGAGAAGGCTTTGCCAGATGTCCTTTCAGACGGGCTTCCCGGAGCAGCGGACGAAAATCATTCCAGAAGAACTCGCCGCCACCGCCGCTGACAATCACATCTGTCACCCGTTCCGGTAGCCAGTTAATCAGGCGATCGCTTAGCTCACGGGCAAAGCTTTTGCGCAGACTGGGCAAGATGTCATCCAGGTTGGTGGGTTTTGTCTCGCCTCTGGGACGGTAGAAGCGTTCGCCTTCAGGACGGTGAACCACTTCAATCAGCGAGAGAGACTGGCTGTCGGCTCCCTGAATTTGAGCGGCAACCTGTTCATAAAACTGGCTCATGGCAAACGGTTCGCTTTTCGATGCGCCTCTGGCAAACCGGAAGCGATCGACCATCAAAAAATCTGTGGTTTGGTGCCCAATATCAACGATCGCCACCGAGAGGCTGGGGAAATCTGGACTTGCTGCCTTTTTGTCCTGCGCCTCGCACCAGATCAGGCTACCAAAGCCTTCTGGCATCACCCAAACATTTTGGATATCTACAGCAATAAAATCACCGCGATAGCTCATCACGTGGGGCGATCGCACCAGGCTAATCACCTGCTCTTTCTCGCGGTCAAACTGCTCTTGTGAGTAGTAGGGTAATCCCACGACGACAGAAATTTCGCCCTTCAGCCCAAAATAGCCAATGCAGGCTAGCACCTTGACCAGGGCATCCTCGACTTTGGATTGACCCACGCCCAGGTTTGCGCCAAAGTCAGCAGCTAGCTGACCGATCGCAAAGCCTCGCCCTTGAAACTCTAGCCAAATATCCATCAGCGGATCGGTGGGCTGCGACTCAAAGCCGCCGCGTCGCACCTGCTCAACGGTCAGGTGCGCCACGTTTGCCGGGATCAGCACCACTTTTTCGGGTTCACGGCTGGCGCTTGCCTTAGTCGAGGTGCGCCCCAAGTCAACGCTAAGGACGGTCATTGAAGTAGCGACGGGAAGAGTAGCAGAGGGTTTGCTGACCATGACTTCGTGTAGCCCCTTTTCTTAATAGTAAAAAATAGCTTTGTCTATAAACATCTGCCGATATCATCCCCCAGGCAATCCTGTAGGCTGAAATATCAGACTTGATTGTGACAAATCCTGATCGATCCACCTGTGTTTTACCACACGATCGCTCAAAATAGTACAGACGTTCGCTAATATTTACCCTACTATTTGCTAGGGCAGGCATTGCTGCATTCAATTTATTCTCAGACCATTCTCAGAATTCAGGCGTGTGGGTCAGGTTGATTGCCCGAAGTTTCAAAATTAGGTTAAATTTAGTTAAGATTCGTTCTCAGTTTAGTGAGTGTCCCTCCAGATTCAAGCCTGTTTTTCACAGATTTGGGTTCTAAGCGGGTTGCTCATGCTGAGACATTTTTAACTTAAGCGCGTTTAATTCAACAGTTTTTAAGTTTTACGGTTCATTTTACGGTTCTAAGCTTTGCTACTTTATTTGGTTTTAAAGGCGGATTGATCTATGAAGCTTTCCTGGAAAGTTGTCCTTCTCTGGACATTACCATTTTTGGTCATTGGCTTCTTTGTTTGGCAAGGTGCTTTCTCCAGCTCACCCGTCAACATGGGCAGCAACACCGCTAACACCCGCATGACCTACGGGCGTTTTCTAGACTACTTGGATCAGGGACGCATTGTCAGCGTTGATCTGTTTGAAGGCGGACGGACGGCGATCGTGGAAGCGAAAGATCCAGAGCTAGATAATCGGGTGCAGCGGCTTCGGGTCGATCTTCCGGGCAACTCGCCTGAGCTAGTCACTCGACTGCGCAAGGACGACATTAGCTTTGACGTGCATCCTCCTCGCAGCGATGGGGCAATTTGGGGTCTCTTGGGCAATCTGATTTTCCCTGTGCTGCTGATCGGCGGCTTGTTCTTCCTGTTTCGGCGTTCCAATAATGTGCCGGGTGGGCCGGGTCAGGCGATGAACTTTGGCAAGTCCAAGGCTCGGTTCATGATGGAAGCCAAGACGGGCGTGATGTTTGATGACGTGGCTGGCGTTGAAGAAGCGAAGGAAGATCTTCAGGAAGTCGTAACTTTCTTGAAGAAACCGGAGCGCTTTACGGCGGTAGGGGCGAAAATTCCCAAGGGCGTTTTGCTGGTCGGGCCTCCAGGAACAGGCAAAACTCTTCTGGCAAAGGCGATCGCTGGCGAAGCGGGCGTGCCGTTCTTCAGCATCTCTGGCTCTGAGTTTGTCGAAATGTTTGTGGGGG
>CASBQM010000175.1 GCA_949127645.1 Synechococcales cyanobacterium PMM_0036 | reverse complement strand
GGCGATCGCCAGCCGAATGCCCTGTTCGCGGGCTTCTAGCAGCAGCCGCTTCACGCCGGGACGCAAAGGAATCACGTTTTCCTGCAAGAGCTGCTTGTAGTGAACCGTTTTCGCCGCATGGAGGCTAGCAATCTGCTCAGATAGGGTGCCAAGAATAGAATCGGGCAAGCTCTCCTCCGAAAGGTAGCTCTCTAGGTAAAAGCGAATGCGCTCTTTGCCCCCAGTGACTTCTAGCAGCTTGCCATATTGTTCAATCGACCAATCCCAATCTAGCCCAGCCGCCGCAAAGGCTCGATTAAAGGCAATCCGATGACCGTCTCGCTCGGTATCGGCTAGAGTTCCATCCACATCAAAAATCAAGGCTTGCAGTTGCGACATAGCAGTTGCGACATAAAAGTAAATTCTTGCGCTCTAAAATTATGGTACACTTGTACCAAGTTAACTCCTCAACTCCACAGGGTACCCTGCTTCTTTACTCCCAACCTATCCCCACTCTTAACTTATCTTTAATAAAGATCATGAAAGTCCATTCCAGTAAGGAATGGACTCGTATCGGTATAGCCCTCACCGACACAGGTTTACTCGCCCAGCGTCACTTGCACTAGCGTCACTTGTTTTAAACTCAATCTAGAGCCATCCACTCAAGCACGATTTTCGAGCGCGGCTAAAGTCTGCCCGCCTACAATGCCATCCACACTCAAACCCCGATCGCGTTGAAAGGCTTTAACGCCGCTCTCAGTTAAAGTGGCATAAAACCCTGTTGAAGAAGCATCGAAGTAGCCAGCCGATCGCAGTAAGTCTTGCACATAGCGTACGTCTGAGCCAGCATCTCCACGCCGCAAGAAGACTCCAGCAGGGCGAACAGGCTGTGGACGGACAGGGCGATAATCGGGATTGGGAAGGGGCTGGGGACGAACAGGCTGATAGCCGCCTCCACAGAGGTTAGTAGCACAACCGCAAATCTGGTCAACATAAGGCTGGTCGCCATCAGGACGCACCATGACTGCTTGATAAACGGGAGTGCCAGGTCTGATACTGCTGTAGCTGCGGCTATAAACATCCCTGCCATATGTATTTGTGCCATATGTGTCCGTGCCGTAATCATCTATGCCGTAGATTCCTGCACCATAGACTGTTGCTGATGCTGTCTGCGTTAGCCCTGCCACCCAAGTTGCGCTCAAAACGGTGAGAAGCGCGATCGCACCAGCGCTGGAAAACCCAGTGCTAGAAAATCCAGTGCTAGAAAATCCAGGGCTAGAAAATCCAGGGCTAGGCGATCGACTGCTCAGTGAACCAAAGCTATTTGATAAAATAGATAATTCTTTGAACTCAGGATTTTCGTAATCCTGAGCTAGGTGAAGAAAAGCTAAAGCTTCCATAAGTTACTCCCAAGCCCAACTCTAAAAATCAGCCATGCTATCGCTCAAAGAAAAGACCTGAGTAAAGCATTTCTAACTTCATTTACTGGTGCCCCAACTCAAAAGCTGGGGCATAGTATGGAATTCCTTGTGCTTTACTCAAGACTAATCCACCCAAAGCTCAAACGACTATCTGCCTGAGAGAGCCGCATAGGTTTGAGGTCCAACAATGCCGTCTGCCGATATGCCGTTGTTGGCTTGGAAGCTAATCACTTGCTGTTCGGTCACTGAGCCAAAGTAGCCCGTTATGGAGACTGAATAGCCGCTGCCGTTGAGCAGAGATTGAATATCTGACACACCTGCGCCAGAGTCACCATAGCGATAGGTGCTGCCATTACCAGGAAGAATAGGCTGATACGAACTGCCTTGCATAGCTGCAAGCGTGTTGCTTCCAACAATGCCGTCAGCCACTAAGCCGCTGTAGGACTGGAAGTTAATTACAGCCTGCTCAGTCTGGGAGCCAAAGTAGCCTGTTACAGGAACCGCATAGCCAAGGGAGCCGAGCAAAGATTGAACGTTCGATACGCCTGAGCCAGAATCGCCGTAGCGAAGCGCACTACCACCCGGCAGAACAGGCTGGAAGCCGCCACCAGTGCCCAAAGCCGACAACGTTGCCGAACCCGCGACACCATCAGCCGTCAAGTAGTTGTCGTACTGAAAATTCTTCACCGCTTGCTCGGTCGAAGAACCGAAGTAGCCTGTGTAAGGACCTGAAAAATATCCCGCGCTGTTGAGGGCGTACTGTAAGTCAGTGACGGCACCGCCGCTACTGCCATACTTTAGAGCGTCACTGCTGCCTGTATCCGGCTTGCTAGGGATATAGCCGCCGCCTTCGAGAGCATTGAGAGTCGCACTACCCGCAACCCCATCAGCCGTCAGGTACTTATCGTATTGAAAGCTGTAGACCTGACTTTCAGTTTGCGAACCGTAGTATCCGGTAACAGGAACGGAATAACCGTTCTGATTCAGAAGGTTCTGAAGGTAAGTTACATCAGAACCGCTATCTCCCTGATAGAGGGCGGCTTGGGCAGCATTAGCAATGTTCAGGATGAAGGCAGAAGAAGCCACGCCCAGCAGAACAAAAAGAGTCTGGCTTGGAAGCTTCATTCCACTCAAGGAATTCAGCGCTGCTAGACCATCTTTCAAGAAAACCAGCTCTTTGCTTTCAGGATTCTCATAATCCTCAGCAACTTGGAGATAAGCAAAAGTCTCCATAAGTCATTCTCCTCAAAACAATAATTGCAAGGTCAACTCTAATCCAAGTTTCATGCCCGACAACCTGGTAATGCGAACCCAACAAGTCATCCTAACCGCCTAAGCCAATCATTAGCTGATTCAGTTTGGAAGACCTTCGCAACCTTCTAGATCAAGTCTAGAAAAATACACTAAGCACCTGTAACTACTCATTTATTCTACGAATATCATAATTTCACGCCGTAAGCAACTTTTTGGGCGAAAAATCCTGAGCATTCCTAAACACAATTCTTCATTACAACCAACGGCTGCTTACTCTCTTCATTCTATCTTCTATGACAGGTAGAACTTGAACTTAACCCCTTGATTCTCTAATTTACTAAATGAAAGAAATAAACTGGGGCGATCGCCTCTTCCTAAAGAAATGTTTGAGCAGTTTCAAACGTTAATTCAAAAAATCATGGGTAGGCTTCTCATCGCACATGCTCCTTAAATTGATGGACTCAATTTAAGGATGCCCAATTCTTCTAGCCCCCTCTCACAACTCAAATTAAGAGCATTTTTCAGCTTTAATCGCTACAGCGGCAACATAACTGTAAAGGTCGTACCCTGATTAAGGCTGCTCTCAACCTGAATAAGACCCTGATGGTTTTCCACAATGACTTTGGCGATCGCCAGCCCTAAGCCAGACCCAGCAATAGCTTCTAGAGAGCCATGCTGAACATCAGAATGAGTGCGTGCTGGATCAACTCGATAGAAGCGATCGAATAAATGGGGCAATGATTCTGCCGAGATACCAATACCTGTATCTTTAATCAGAATTTGCGCCTGAGAATTTCCGGGCTGCTTCAACCGCTGAAGATTGACCTCTACCTGTCCACCGGGCTGCGTATAGCGCACTGCATTGCTGATAAGATTGGTTAACAAACGAGTGATTTGATCCCGATCGGCTTGAATCAATAAAGGCGCTCCGCTGTCTTTTGTAAACTCCTTGCCATTCAGTGGAAGATGAGAAGAAATCAGCGAAAGAGACAAAGATTTTTCTGTAGCGATCGCTCTTTGCTCCTCAACTACTTCTTGCACCAATTCATTCAGATCAACAGGCTCTCGCTTGAGAGGCGTTATCCCGCCATCCTGTCGTGCCAGAAATAGTAAATCATCGACCAAACGACCTAATCTTCGAGTCAGCCGTTCTACAACTCTGAGCTGATCCTGCTGCATATGGGGATCGGGATCTGCCAAAGCAACCTGGACATTGGTTTGAATAACGGCGATCGGGTTGCGCAATTCATGCGAGGCATCGGCAGTAAACTGTTTGAGCTGTTGATAAGACTCCCGGACAGGCGCGATCGCCAATCCCGATAAAAACCAGCCGATTGCCGCTACTGCCGTCACCACCAGCACTGTGCCTACAGCCAAATCTCGAATGAGCTGCTGACTGGGTTTGCTGACCTCAAACCAGGGATGGCTCACCCGCAGATATCCCAAAACCTGCTGCCCTACCTGAAGTCGTTGCGTTACCTGCCGCAGCTCTCCCAGATCTGCCGCTGTCCAGCTTTCGGCTTCATTTCCCTTTTTTTCCACGCGGACGGTTTCCCCATTGCTCTGATGCAGCGGAACACCAATGGGAGCCGAAAAAGTTGACCAAAGCAGCTTACCTGTAGAGCTAAACCATTCCAGATCAATATGGTCATCTTCGACTGCGGCAGCATTGCTACGGAAGCTAGCATCTATATTGACGTGCAATACGGGTTCACCCATTGCAGTTGCGATCGCTGTGTCACCTTCCACAGGCTCAATCACGAGCGATCGCTGGACGACTTCCACCACATGGTTTAAGGTGTCGTCAATCCGCTCAACCAAGGTGTCGCGCACATACCAATAAAACCCGGTTGCAAATAAAAGGATCAGCACCGCCGTAACGGTCGTGTACCAAAGGGCAAGACGGCGACGAGTAGCTTGAAACATACTCATTAAAGGCGGCAGATTCTATAGGGCACTTTAACTTTTGTACTTCACCTTTTGCACAGATGATAAGAAGCTAGAGATTTTGGGCAATCTTAGAGTGCAAATGAAATTACAGAATTGGGGTAGAGGAACATTTTTGTTAGGGTTAATGTAGGTCTTAGGCAAAACCCTAACCCTCTTAAATCTAATCTTCCCTGATTGTCTTTCAAATGTTGTAAATTAAGCGAGTTGCTTTCTAAGGGGCGATCGCCTACTGCACGATTGATTTGGGTGTGAATTTTGATACGAATTTCAGTGGGGAAAGTCTGTGGATAACGTGACTTAACACCTTATATCTAGATATCTAGCGATTGAAACCGCACTCAGCTTTAAGTTTTCTGGTAAAGATTTCACAGAAGGTTTCACGTACTTCGATCGCTTTTCTCCTGTCTCAGTCTCTTTATTCTCCTGTCTCAATCTCTAAGTATTCTCGTT
>CASBQM010000174.1 GCA_949127645.1 Synechococcales cyanobacterium PMM_0036 | reverse complement strand
TTGTTGCCGGGTCGCTGTTGCTGCCTCCTTTGCTCGATCGCCTGCAAATCAGCTTCTTTTAAGCGCCTTTTTTATGCCCCTACTCCAGCAGCTCCTATGATTCTGGTCATTGATAACTACGATAGCTTCACCTATAACATCGTTCAGTATTTGGGAGAGTTAGGGGCAGATCTGGCGATCGCTTCCGAGGTTGTAGTGTACCGTAACGATCAGATTACGCTAGAGCAAATTCGGCAGATGCAGCCCGATGGTATTGTGATATCGCCGGGACCTGGGCATCCTGACGAGTCGGGGATTTCTCTAGATGTGATTCGGCTTCTGGGAGTGAACACGCCTGTTTTGGGCGTATGTCTGGGACATCAGGCGATCGGTCATCTGTTTGGCGGCAAAATTACGGCTGCCTCTGAGTTGATGCATGGCAAAACTTCGCCGATTTATCATAAGGGCACGGGCGTATTTGCAGGGTTAGAGAATCCTCTGACGGCAACGCGGTATCACAGCTTGGTGATCGATCGCCAGACTTGTCCAGACGATCTAGAAATCACTGCATGGGTAGAAGATGGCACGATCATGGGCGTTCGCCACCGCGACTATCCCCATATTCAGGGCGTTCAGTTTCATCCTGAGAGCGTGTTAACTCAGTCGGGAAAGCAGCTTTTAAGAAATTTTTTGATGGCTATCGATCCTCAGTAGATAGTTCCGGCACTACACTGGCACTGCACAAGACAAGTAGCGCACATTGCTTCTCCAATCCTGTCCCCACTCCCTGTAAGCTAGGTAATTGCACTTGTGACTGACTGTAAGGGGAGTGATTGCAGTAGTGGTCATCGTAAATTGTGGGAGGAGACTATGAAACGACGACAGCTTATCCAATATGCCGGAGCTAGTCTTGCCCTATCTTTGGGGGGCGGCATGGTGGGGCGATCGGCTCAGGCTCAGAGTAGCGCCGTTAGCATTCAGTCGCTAGGGCATATGTGCTTTTTGTTTAACGGCGACGGGCGGCGGATTCTAGTCAATCCTTTTCGACCGATCGGCTGCACGGCAGGCTATCGCGCTCCCCGCGTTGGGGCAGATTTGGTGATGATTAGCAGTCGGCTCTTTGACGAAGGCGTGATTGAGGGTCTACCGGGTACTCCCCGCATTCTGGATGAGCCGGGAGTTTATGAATTTACCGGGATGCAGGTGCAGGGCATTGGTACAGATCACGACACTCGCCAAGGCAAGCAGTTCGGTACCAACGTGGTTTGGCGATGGAACCAAGGCGGGGTAAGCATCCTGCATTTGGGCGGTGCGGCAGCTCCCATCACGGTAGAGCAGCAGATTCTTATGGGTCGCCCCGATGTTTTGCTGATTCCAGTCGGGGATAGCGCCAAGGCATACACGCCCGAAGCGGCAAAGGCGGCGGCTCAAGCGCTGAACCCGAAGCTCATTATTCCGACTCAGTACCGGACTCAGGCGGCTGATGCTACAGCTTGCGATATTTTGCCCCTGGATAATTTCCTGTCGCTGATGTCAGGAACGCCTGTCGATCGAGTGGGCGATACAATTTCGGTCAGCAAGGCGGATTTGCCGAGTTCAGGTAGCAAAATTACGATTCTGAGCTACGCCTTCTAGGCTTTGCTTTCTAAGCTCCTCTTGAGCAACGCGTCTTTGAAAAAGCTCAAAGTTGCCCCTTTTAGGAATTTCTGGGTAAAACAATAAGAATTGTCTACCTATTCTTTCAGCTATGCAAACGCCAGCCATGCAAACGCCAGCCATGCAAACAGAATATGCTCAACGTCGCGCAAAACTCATGGCAAGCATTGGCAAAGGCTCTGCGGTGTTTCGCAGTGCGCCTATGGCGGTGATGCATAATGACGTGGAGTATAACTTCCGGCAGGACAGCGACTTTTTCTACCTGACGGGTTTCAATGAGGCAGAAGCCGTGGCGGTGTTTGCGCCCCACCATGAGGAGCATCAATTCATTCTGTTTGTGCAGCCCAAAGATCTAGAGAAGGAAACTTGGGCTGGCTATCGTGTGGGCGTGGAGGCTGCTAAAGAGCAATATGGCGCAGATATTGTCTACCCGATCGCCGAACTCGACGAGAAGCTGCCGCAATACCTAGAAAAAGCCGATCGCATCTATTATCGATTGGGACGCGATCGCCCCTTCAATGAAAAGATTCTCACCCATTGGCAAAAGCTGTTAGCGACTTACCAACGCAAGGGATTTGCGCCAACGGCACTTGAAGATCCGGCTCCGATTTTGCACCCGATGCGCCAAATCAAAAGCGCAACCGAGATTGAGCTGATGCGGAAAGCAGCGGCGATCGCGGTCGATGCCCACAATCGCGCCCGTGAGTTTGCCTGCCCTGGACGCTATGAGTATGAGGTGCAAGCGGAAATCGAACACACTTTTGGGTTAGCGGGGGCGCTGGTTGCCTATCCGTCGATTGTTGCCTCGGGCGTAAATTCTTGCGTGTTGCACTACACCGAAAACAACCGTCAGATGCAGGAGAACGATCTGCTGCTGATTGATGCCGGAGCCTCCTACGAATATTACAACTCAGACATTACGCGCACTTTCCCCATCAGCGGCAAATTTACCCCAGAGCAGAAGACGATTTACGAGATTGTGCTAGAGGCTCAGTTGCAGTCGATCGCCCAGGTGCAGCCCGGAAATCCCTACAAGCAAACCCATGATGTGGCTGTGCGGGTGATTGTGGAAGGACTGATGGGTTTAGGACTGCTGCAAGGCGACATTGAGGAGATTATCAAAGAAGAGAAATATAAGCCTTTCTATATGCACAAAACCGGGCATTGGCTAGGTTTGGATGTGCATGATGCGGGTGTTTATCAGCATGGTGAAACGCCTCATAATCTTGAGCCAGGGCAAATTTTGACGGTCGAACCAGGCATCTATATTTCGCCGTACATCCAGCCCGTAGAAGGCCAGCCGGAAGTTGATCCGCGCTGGCATGGTATCGGCATTCGGATTGAAGATGATGTTTTGGTGACTTCCACAGGCGGCGAAGTTTTGACGAGCGGTGTGCCTAAGTCTGTGGCAGACCTGGAGCGCTAAGGATCGAGAGACGCAAAAAATTAAAAGATCGGCAGGAAGCCTGATCTTACCTATCTCAGAGGAGGGAAGTGGGGGCGATCGCAGATTTGCCCTTCCGAGGGAGTGATCTAAATAGCTAGCTTTGTATGCTGTCTCTTGTATATCTGTTCGCAGGTTAAAAGATTAGCATCATGGCAAGCAAAGAAGAGACTAAGGGCAAACAGGGTTTTGCATCAATGGATGAAGACAAGCGTAAGGCGGCGGCTAGCAAAGGCGGCAAGACCAGCGGCAAAGCTGACGATGATTCTAAGTCTACAGAATCTAAGTCTTCTAAGGCGGCTACCGAGGTTGAGGACGATGAGTCAGAAGATCTAGATGCGTTGCTAGATGCCTTTGAAGAAGGTGACTTGACAGCGATCGATCTAGATCAAGCTACCGAGATGATTGAAGAGTGGCAAGAGACTCTGAGCGCGTCCAAAGAGTCTGGACTCAAGGAAATCGGCAGCAGTCTCAAGAAGCTAACCAAGTCGCTCTCCAGCGGCAAAGCTAAAGCAGAGGATCTGGTCGAGTTGTTGACCCATCTGGGTGAGCAGGTTGATGAGTCTGCAAATAATGCCGATCGTGGCTATAAGACTAAGCTTCACACCTTGGGACGCGCCTTCAAAAAAGCTGCCAAATCCTTAGAAGAATAAAAGGCTTAGCGGCTCGTAGGAGCTGAATAGGCTCAAAGGGGGGTAGCGCGTAAGCACTACCCCCCTTTGATTTGAGGCTTTCTCTAGTTTGCGGATTATTAAGGCTAAGCTGCGTCAGCAACCTGAAGCTCTCGAAGGGCGATCGCCTCTCGCATTTCTAGCTTCAGCACCGAGAATTGGTTGCGGAGCAAGCTTAAATCAATTTCAATTTCGGCACGGCGGTCTTGAGCCATTTGCAGGTTAGCCCAGGCGCGCTGGCGGTCGGGCGATCGCATTAGCTCAATTCGCTTCGCCTTGCGCTGGGCATCGTTGCGCAACTCAGAGTCAAAGGCAATCTGGGTGTCGATTTCAGCCGTGTGGCGATTCACGATTTCTTGAAGCCGACGTACGTGCTGTTCTTCACGTAAGAACTCGCGCTGCTGTTGGGCGATCGCGGCAGGATAATCAACAAGTCTCATAGGTCTGCTCCTACAGGAGGGGATGGGTAATGTCGCTTAAGCAGCTACGGGTCTGAGGCTAGCTTCGGTAATAAATTGAGGATTTTGTGTCTGAGATTGAAGCGGCTGAGACTGAATTCGCTGCATCTGAAGCTCGAAGGCACGACGATTGAACGCGTAGGCGCGATCGCCCTCTAC
>CASBQM010000173.1 GCA_949127645.1 Synechococcales cyanobacterium PMM_0036 | reverse complement strand
GTTCAACTGCAACTGTTCAACTGCAACTGTTCAACTGCAACTGTTCAACTGCAACTGTTCAACTGCAATTGTTCACTGAACATCAGCCGATCGGGAGGACAAAGCCCTGGTTACTCGCGTTATTCTCGTGCGTCATGGTGAAAGCACCTTTAATGTCCAGCGTCGAGTGCAGGGGCACTGCGATCAGTCCAATCTGACCGAGACCGGACAGGCAGGTGCCACCCAAGTCGGGATTGCCCTCAAAGATTTGTCATTTGCTGCCGCCTACGGTAGCCCATTGCAGAGAGCCAAGCAAACAGCCGAACTCGCTCTAGCAGAGTTAAGTCAGCCGCCCAAGCTTCAGCTCAGGGATACGCTAAAGGAAATTAACCTGTCTGAATGGGAGGGTTTGACCTTCGAGGAAGTCGAGCAGCAATATCCCGAAAAGTATCGCTGTTGGAACGATCGCCCTCACGAACTCACCATGGGCACCGCCGATGGCACAGAGCTTTATCCGCTGATTGAGCTGTATGAGCAGGCTCGCCAGTTTTGGCGGTCGGTCTTGCCTCACCACCCAAATCAGACGATCCTGGTTGTCGCCCATAGCGGCATCAACCGCTGCCTGATCGGCACGGCTCTGGGTCTGGGCACAGAGCAATATGGGTCGCTATATCAGTCAAATTGCGGTATCAGCGTTCTCAACTTTTCGGGCGGCTTGGGCGAACTGGTGCAGCTAGAGTCGATGAACCTAACGGGGCATCTAGGACAGCCTTTGCCGACTCCTCGCAAAAACTGTGGTATTCGGATGCTGCTAGTGCGGCATGGCGAGACGGATTGGAACCGCGATAAGCGCTTTCAGGGTCAGATTGATGTGCCGCTCAACGCACAGGGCGAAGTTCAGGCTCAGCAGGTCGCAGAATTTTTGAAATCAGTGCCGATCGATCGCGCTATTACTAGCCCGATGCTGCGCCCTAAACAGACCGCAGAAGCCATTTTACAGAGCCATCCAGAGCTGACCCTAGAGCAGGAGCCACAGCTTCAGGAAATTAGCCACGGGCTATGGGAAGGCAAGCTAGAAGAAGAAATTGAGCAGGGCTATCCTGGCTTGTTGAAGCAGTGGCAAGACGCTCCCGAAACGGTGCAGATGCCCGAAGGCGAAAACCTTCAGCAGGTCTGGGAACGTGCTACGGCGGCATGGGAAGCGATCGTCTCTTCTACGCCCATGGGAAGCGATCGTCCTACGACAGTCCTTATAGTTGCCCATGATGCGGTTAATAAAGCCATTCTTTGCCATGTGGTGGGGCAAAGCCCAGAGCATTTCTGGACGTTTAAGCAAGGAAATGGTGCCGTCAGCGTGATTGATTACAGGCAGGATGGCTATAGGCAGGATGACTATAAGCAGGATGACTATAGGCAGGATGTGACTGGAAAACCAATGCTGAAAGCCATGAACATTACGACTCATCTGGGCGGCGTGCTGGATAAAACCGCCGCAGGGGCGCTTTAGCATGATGAGGGGGAAATGACGAGCGAACTGTTTCGACAAATCCGAGTTCTCGATCCGGTTGCCCACTGCGATCGCACCGCTGATGTTTGGGTTGTGGATGGCACGATCGTGTCCATTGCCGATGCCATTCCCTCCTCAGATTTGTCTCCTGATACTCAAATTCAGGATGGCGCTGGGCTGATTCTAGGAACAGGGTTAGTAGATCTCTACAGTCATTCGGGAGAGCCGGGCTTTGAGTCACGCGAAACTTTGGCATCGCTGATGGCGGCGGCGATCGCTGGAGGCTTTACCCGGCTAGCGCTATTGCCCGATACCGACCCCTCTGTAGACAGCCCCACTGGCGTGGAATGGCTGCGATCGCGCCATCATCTCCACAGCCAAAAATTAGGCAATATTCCTACTCTCTATGCCTGGGGAGCGCTGACCCTCGGCACAAAGGGCGAACAGATGGCAGAACTTGCAGAGCTATCGACAGCCGGAGTTGTTGGCTTTGCAGATGGCGCGCCCATCCAAAATGGGTCGCTGCTCCGGCGAATTTTGGAGTATGAACAGCCGCTCGACAAGCCGATCGCCCTCTGGTGCTGCGATCGCGCCATCACGGGCAACGGCGTAGTTCGTGACGGGGTAGAAGCCTTGCGGTTAGGTCTAGCTGGAAGTCCGGCGATCGCTGAAACAGCTCCTCTGGCGACTCTCTTAGAATTTGTCGCCGAACTGGGAACGCCCGTTCACATTATGCGAGTGTCTACCGCTCGTAGCGTTGAGTTGATTCGCTCGGCAAAGGCGCAGGGCTTGCCCATCACAGCTAGCGTGACCTGGATGCACCTGCTGCTGGATGTCTTGGATGTGCAGAGCTATAACCCTAGCCTGCGACTTGATCCGCCGTTGGGCAATCCAACCGATCGCCATGCTTTGATTCAAGGTGTTCAAGACGGCATAATCGACGCGATCGCCATTGATCACACCCCCCACACCTATGAAGAAAAAACCGTCGCCTTTGCCGAAGCTCCTCCCGGCGCGATCGGTCTAGAGCTAGCTCTGCCGCTGCTGTGGCAAACCTTTGTGGCAACGGGCATATGGGAGGCGCTGACTTTATGGCGATCGCTCAGCACCCATCCGGCTCAATGTCTAAGACAAATACCTGCCACAATTGCTCCCGGTTATCCCGCTGAGCTGACGCTTTTCGATCCTCAAATTGAGTGGCAAGTTTCGCCCCAGACTCTCCATTCTCTGTCTAGCAATACGCCCTGGCTGGGTCAAATCCTAAAGGGGAAAGTCTTGAAAACAGGGATGGGCTGAATTATGGGAGCGATCGCCTGACGAATCCTGTGGTAAAGTGTGCCTCGTGAACGGTACGATACTTATCCTGCATCTATATCTAATTCATCACATTTTCTCTTAGATTCTGGCTTCGCTGGCAGGATGCTCTATAATTCGCCTACGCTGCTAAATCCGGTGTTGCATAGAGCCTATTGCGTCTGTAAACCCCCGCATTTCGTAGCCCTGAAATTCGTAGTTCTGACTTAATTTAGAGGTTTGAGATGGCGTTTTGGGAATTTCTCATCCAGAAAGAGGGCGATCGCTCCTGGCTTCCTCTGGAATCTCCCACTGTTGAGATTTTGGAAGGACGGTACCGCGTGGTGGCTCGGTCTGACCG
>CASBQM010000172.1 GCA_949127645.1 Synechococcales cyanobacterium PMM_0036 | reverse complement strand
GGTTGGTCAGTACCAACCTCTTGGGTCGAGCGGAATTGCTCATTCCACACTCGGTAAGTCCAATTCGCCAACCCATCCGTTAGCCTCTCGCTCCCGCCACTCTGGGCTACTTCACTCAAAAATCTCTCGGTGCTGCGGTAGCTGTAAGCCTTAGCCCTTCCACTAAGCCCGGCCAGTTGTCCCCCACTGTAACTCCGCAAATCCCAGGGACGATATTGTTTTGCCACCCCCATAAACAGCAAGGTCCGGCTCAATTGTTGGTTGGTGAGGGGGCGCTGATGGGCCAACCGGGTAGTGGGAGCCGCACTCGTCACTGGCAGAGCCTGTTCCAACGTCTCTAGTAAGCCGGTCTGCTGGGCCGCCGCTAACAACAACAAGCTGCCGGCTCCCTCTTGCCACTGCCGTTCTGACCCCTCAACCAGTTCTATTTTCTTTTTTTGGGATCTGAGGCTGGAGCCAGGTTTTGCCTGGTTAAGCCCAACTTCTCCCGCACCTCATTGAGGCGACTGACGCTAACTCTTAGCCCCCACTCTAATTCAAGGACGGACTGTAACTGAGGGCTGGTGACCTCGGGGTTGGCGTGACAGTAATCGCTTAGCCAACTTTGCACCTCAACTTTCAGTTTGGCGGGGTGGCCTTGACGTCCATCTTGCAAGGCTTTTGCTCCACCAACCTGAAAACTTTTGAGATAACGATAAGCCGTAGCACGACTGATCTGCAGTCCGGCGGCCTGGGCGGCTTGTTGCCAACTACTCCCAGTCTCCATAGTACTGGCGAATTTTAATTTGGTTTCTACCTTTTTCGCTTTATTTGAGGACGATTGGCTTTCTTCCATTACATTATATTTCCCTCATTCTTTTACCTGGATGTTTGCCCTTACTCCTCCCTTAGTTTAGCACTTTTACCTTTCTCAGTCTAGACCGACTTACTTCTTTCTGGGTTGAAACCCTGATAATGTTTCAGTCCCCTTCAACGGGGCAATTAGAGTGAAGCCTATTCCCGTGCCGATTAAGGACAAAGGGGACGGCAGTTTCAGTCCCCTTCAACGGGGCAATTAGAGTGAAGCACGGGCCCGGGCGATAGTTAACGGGAGTATGTTTTGTTTCAGTCCCCTTCAACGGGGCAATTAGAGTGAAGCTGGGTATATGTGTAGAATACGGGAAGGAAATGAAGGGCATTACGGTTTAAAAATGTAGAGAAGGTGAGGCTCTGCTACAATCGCTCCAGAATAAACGTTCTTGGAGTCCTATTGAAGGGAAGTTGTAGCGGAGAGGAGCCGAAGAGAGGAGATGTTAGATATTATGGCTAGAACTGCCATCAAGTATCACCGCAAACGTGGAGATAACCCCACCGTAATTGCCCAAAAAGTCCAACACGATCCCCGTACCGTAAAAAGGGTGCTGGAAGAACCAAGCGACAAAGTGCAAAACCGACCCAACCGCGAAAGTAGTGTGGCGGTTTACAAAGAGCAGATAGAAGGCTGGCTGGAGCAAAAACTGCAAATAAAGCGAATGCTGGAACTGGCCACGGAGGATCAAAAGCAGCCTTATCAAGGGCGCCCGACGGCTTTCTACGATTACGTCCGCAAGCTCAAAAAAGCCCGGGAGAGTCAGGCGAGGCAGGTGCAAATGCGCTTTGAGGGCTTGCCGGCCGAGTTTTTACAAATCGACTGGGGAGAAATCCGAGAGGTGCCTTTCACAAAGCTTGGGGCTGAACCTCAAACCTTCTACTTTTTCTGTGCCCGGCTTAAGTATTCCCGCTTTATGTTCGTAAGCTTCCAGAAGGATATGACGGAAGAGACTTTGGTGCGCTGCTTACTAGAATGCTTGTTACGGCTTGGTGGAGTACCCTGGGTCATCACTACCGACAATATGAAAACGGTGGTACTCAGGCGGGACGAGAAAAACCAACCGGTCTGGCATCCCGTCTGGCAGAAACTGGCGGTGGAGTTCGACTTTCACCCGGAGGCTTGTGCCCCAGCCAGCGGGAACCAGAAAGGAGCGGTAGAAAATTTGGTTAAATACACCAAAAATAATTTTCTAGCGGGACGGACTTTCTATGATGAAGCCGATCTGGTGCGCCAGTTGGAAGAATGGCTCAAAGTGGTCAATTACGCCCGTAAATGTAGTGCAACGGGGGAAATTCCGGCGACCCTGTTGGCGGAAGAACGGCTTCATTTCAGCAAACTACCCGTTACGGCCAGAGATTACGGGCTGTTTTTGAGCCTGGTGGTCAACCGGGAAGGAGTAGTCATTTTTGAAACCAACAAGTACAGCGTGCCGGGGGAGTTGGTGGGGCAAACCCTGACGGCCCGGATCCACCGGGAATGGTTACGGCTATACCAGGGAGAGAAATTGGTGGCGGAACACCCGCGTTGTTATGAGCGAAACCGGCGAGTGGTCATACCGGAACACTATGAGAAAGCCTTTGAAATAAAGCCGAGGGCACGCACGATGGTCTGGCGAGATTGGTTACTCAACCTGTCCCCGGTAGTTTATGAGTATGTGGCGGTAATCTGTCGGCGGCAACGCACCACGATGTCCGAACAAATCCACAAACTTTACACCCTGGCCCATCAGGTAGCCCCGGCGGAATTTGTAGCAGCGGTAGAACTGGCAAGTGAACAACAACTTTACGGGGCGGAATACTTGCAAGGGTTACTCAGTAAACCCCTAAGTTTACGCTCAAAAGAAGGCGGAATGGGGCCAAACCCGTGGGAATTAGCGGCTCAACAGGAGGTGGCCCGGAACCTGGCCGAATACGAACCGCTAGTGGCCAATTTTCAGCTAAAAGGCGCGGCTGAGAGTGGCGAGGCGGAATTCAAGCCGGAAAAGAGGGCCGTTGGATGAACAGTTTAGAACAAAAACTTCATATTCTAAAACTCGGTAGGCTTGGCCAGGTTTACCTGGAATGGATCGAACGCGCCCGTGAGACCGAAATGGATTACGGGGAATTTCTAGAAGAAGTGTTGAGTGAAGAATTAGTGGCACGCCAGGAAAACCAACTTAAAAAGCGGCTTCAGAATGCTGGATTTCCCTTTGAAGCCACTTTAGAGCAGTTCGATTTCAGTCGACACCCTGAACTCAAGCGCACGGTGATGCTACGGTTTTTTGATAGCAGTTTTGTAGAGAAGGCCCAAAACCTGATCCTGGCGGGCAGTAGTGGTTTGGGGAAAACTCATTTGGCGGTAAGTGTGGGGATTAAAATGGCCCAGTTGGGCTACAGCGTAAAGTTTATTACGGCTCAACAACTGGTTAACCGGATAATGACCACCACCAATCGCCTGGAGATAGCCCGGGTGTTAGAGCCTTTAACCAGGTGTCAGCTCTTGATCCTGGACGAGTTAGGTTATCTAACGATGGATGAGCGGGTAGGGCCGGTTTTGTATGAGTTGATCAGTGCGCGCTATCTTAAAGGGGCGACGATCATCACCTCTAACAAGAACCTTTCGAGTTGGGGTGAGCTGTTAGCGGGTGGCGACAGTGCCTTAATGGTGGCGATTATTGACCGCTTGTTACATCACGGTGAGGCCTTTTATTTGAAAGGCTCCAGTTACCGCACTTTAGGGAAGGAGAGTTATGGGCTGCAGCGTCCAGCCTTGCCGAATGGCGGCAGTCCTAAAACCGTCCCCCAAAGTAGCCTTCCACTGCCGGAACCGGGAGTTGGCGGGAGTAGCACCCCGTCTGAAAAAGGACCAGAGCAGCAGGCCAGCTGAGAAAAACCGTAAGCAGTGCGATTGCTACCGCATTCCAATCGTTTAGGACTAAATTATTAAACAACAGAGCACCGGTTGAGCTTGGAAGCGAAGCTTGCTAGCGCAGACCGGTGAGCGACAGGCTTGCCTGGAGCATTTTCTTAAAAAGTGTCGTTGTCCTTAAAACATTTAGGCATTTTTAACCCGGAATCCCAACATTTGACAACCGCAATCTACAATTGGTATTGATTAAAGTTGTAAAAGTGCCGTGGTCAGCCGTTTGTTGTGCATATTCGCTTAGATTTTTGCCGGGATAGAGAATTAGGGGTATATTT
>CASBQM010000171.1 GCA_949127645.1 Synechococcales cyanobacterium PMM_0036 | reverse complement strand
TCATGGCAAGCGTTACAGATGAAGAAATTAACATCAAGAAAAAGGCATTACCAGTTCAAATACCAGATTTTGAGCAACACCAACAAATTATCAGGGTAACAGATTTTATCAAAGATATTTTAAGGTAAGTTTTTCTTGAGTGTATTTGTCAAAGTTCGATGATTTGGAGTAATTAAGTAATGACTCAGATTAGCTCTATGTCCCAGGTAGAAAAGTTATACGACGAATTACTCAAATCTCCTTGCCTTGAGTTCGATCCCTGGTCAAAACCAGACTTATACGTCTACCGCCCCAGGCGCTTATTGATGGCAAAGGCAATAGAAGATTTTCTGCCAAATAGAAGTGCAATTGCTGACATAGGCTGTGGTAATGGCTTCTTCCTACGGTTGTCTGCTGAGCTAGGATTTGAGAAATTTGTAGCTGTTGATTATTTTCCTCTAGAACCTGAGCGCTCATTTTTGACCGAAATGAGTGGAGTAACTTTTCTGCAAAAAAACTTTAATCAATCCGGATTTTTGAGCGATTTACCCGACTCGAGTCTTGACTGTGTTGTGTCTACTGAAGTATTTGAACACTTATATCACCATCCAGTAGGATATTTACAAGAATGTTGGCGAGTTTTGCGACCGGGGGGGCTACTGCTTCTAAGTACACCTAATCCAACCCATATCATGAATGCCGTGCGTTTGCTGCTTGGCAAATCTATTTGTTGGGGAGCTGTGGCTTTTGCCGAAACCCCGAAGCTCACTGCTGAAAATAAACCGCTTGCAGTTTGGGATATACATTTTTGGGAATACACACCTGATGAACTCCAAACAATCGTCTCCAAACTTGAGGGAGCCAATATTCTCAGGAAAGGCTTTGTGGCAACAGATTTAGAGCCGACAAGCAGCTTCGGAAAGCGTATAGCTAAAAAAATTCAGTGGTCCCTGGGATTAGGGTATTGGCGACTGTTGTCCCTCACCCAATACATGATTATCCGTTGTGAAAAGAAATGAGCCCACTGGATCGAATTACCGTGATTGTTCCTCGTTTGCCCCCTGCTGTGGATGGGTTGGGGGACTATGGTCTTAATTTAGCTCGGCAACTACGTCAGGACTTTGGCTTGGAGACTGAGTTTGTGGTTGGGACTCCTTCTTGGAGTGGGGAAGCCTCTGTTGAGGGGTTTGGAGTCAAGCAGGTACCAGTGCGTTCTCGTGCAGCTATGCTAGAGTTGTTGCCCACTGAATCCCACTCAAGAGCAACCGTTCTGTTACATTATGTAGGTTATGGCTATGCTAGGCGGGGCGGTCCGGTTTGGTTGGTGGAAGCCTTAGAGCATTGGAAGAAGGGGGGTACAAGACGGCTGGTGACAATGTTCCACGAATTATATGCTTTTGGTCCGATCTGGACAAGTGCTTTTTGGACATCGCCCCTGCAAAGAAGTTTGGCTAAGCGTCTGGTTCGCTTGAGCGATCGTTGCCTTACCAGTAAGCAGGGGTATGCTGAGATCGTCGGTAAACTCAGTCAAGGAAAGCATAGCCAAATTCCGGCTTTGCCAGTTTTTTCTAATCTAGGTGAGCCGAGCCAGTTGCCTGCTTTAGTGGAGCGTCCTCGGCGGCTGGTGGTGTTTGGTGGGCGCGGTCCCCGTACCCGTGTCTATGAGCGATCGCGTTTAGCCTTGGAGCGCACCTGCCGCGAGTTAGAGATTGAGGAAATTATCGATATTGGACCATCGCTGAATTTTGAGATTGAGCCAGTGAACGGTACCCCAGTTGTGACGCTGGGAGTTAGGAGTGTCGAGGAAATTAGCAGTTTGCTCAGCGGTTCGGTGGTAGGTTTCTTTGATTACTCTATAGAGTTTCTGGCAAAATCAACCATATTTGCAGCTTACTGCGCTCATCAGTTACTCCCAGTAGGGGTATTTTATGAAGGACAAAATGTGGATGGTTTGGAAGCAGGGAAACATTACTGGTTCGGAGATGGACATTATAACACCATGAGTTTGTCGGCGGCACAGGCGATCGCGGATAATGCCTATGCGTGGTATCGAACCCACCGATTATCGGTTCAGGCTCGTACTTTTGCGACTTGCCTTATGTTTGACGAATAAAGCCCGGTTTCACTTCCTCAGCACGAAGCATCCATCTAGAGGAGATTTGTCGGACTACTGTAGTTCGCCCACTCGATAAGGTTTCAGGCAGTGCAGGCACCCACGCCACCTGGAAAATTCCGGATGATGATTCACAGTTGTGTATAATTTTATAAGGCTCTAGTGCATTCTGCTGCGACCACCGCCTATATAAGAGGGAACAGGATGGGAATTATCACGCATACCATTGACTGAACTGTAATTTTCGACCAAAACAATTTAGTGAAGAATACTAGAAATTAAAATGCAGAACTTCATCAAATTAGCTGCTAAAAAATTGGTTAATGCCATAGGTCTTGATATATCTAAGAAAGGAGCAATGGCAGAAACTATTGAGAAGCTAACTAGCATGAGAATGGAAGAATTTGCCAAATTTTACCAAAGCGAGTTTTCCAGTAGTTTGCCAAATGTAGAAGGGAGATATCGTCTGTTATCAAATTTGATTGGTATGGGTGCCTGTGAAGGTATGTATATAGTTACTTTCTTAAACAAATCTTTAGGGCTTGATGGTGATGTTTGTGAGTTTGGGGTTGGCTCAGGTGCTACATCTGCACTCATGGCTAACGAAATTCGCAGCAGTAATAAAAATATTTGGCTGTTTGATTCTTTCGAGGGGTTACCAAAGCCTAC
>CASBQM010000170.1 GCA_949127645.1 Synechococcales cyanobacterium PMM_0036 | reverse complement strand
CCCCAGTAATGCAATCCCCAGTAATGCAATCCCCAGTAATATAGTGTGCAATGGCGCGGATGAGGAAAGTTAAGGATAACAGTGCCCATGAAAAACTCAATTGAGGAATTGCCTCAGGCTAGCGTATTGGGGCTACCCGTTCACATTACCTACTATTTAAGCTGGCTGACACTACGGCTGATGCGCCACCAAAGTGTTCATGTCGTAACGCTAAATGCCGAGATGGCGATGACAGCCGAAAAAGATGAGGCGTTAGCTGACATTATTCACCGAGCCGAACTGGTGATTCCCGATGGAGCGGGTGTTGTACTGTATCTGAACTTGCGCGGACACACAATCAAGCGTTGTCCAGGAATTGAGCTATCTGATCTGCTGCTTCAGGAATCTGCTCGTCAAGATCAGCCCTGCCCTGTCTTCTTCTATGGTGGCAAGCCGGGAGTCAGCGGAGAAGCCGCCAGAGTCTTGCAGCAGCGGATACCGGGATTGACGATCGCTGCCACCCATCACGGCTACGGCACTGCCGAAGAACAGCAGCAGATTCTCCAGGCGCTTCAAGATCTTCAGCCTGCGATCGTTCTAGTAGGGCTGGGCGTACCGCGTCAGGAATTCTGGATTGCCGAACATCGCCACCTTTGCCCCCAGGCAATCTGGATTGGTGTGGGCGGCAGCTTTGATATTTGGGCAGGGGTGAGGACTCGCGCTCCGGGCTGGCTACGGGATAATCATCTGGAATGGGTGTATCGGCTCTATCAAGAACCCTGGCGCTGGAAGCGGATGCTGGCACTGCCAAAATTCGCCTGGAAAGCGATCGTTTATCGGGAGGTGTGATGGCAGAAGGGGTAAGTTTAGGTCAGTTGCGAAGGGACTTTTCTCTCTCTGCGGTAATTGCGGGTTTTGTCACGGTGCTGGTCGGGTTTACTAGCTCAGCCGTGATTGTATTTCAGGCGGCTCAGGCTCTAGGTGCCTCGTCAATCGAGATTGGCTCCTGGATGTTTGCCCTGGGTCTGGGCATGGGCATCACCTGCATTCTGCTGTCTCTGCGCTATCGGATTCCGGTCGTCACCGCCTGGTCTACGCCTGGTGCGGCAATGCTGATTACTAGCGCGGCGGGGGTATCTATGCCAGAGGCGATCGGCGCTTTTCTAATCTCAGGAGGGCTGATTACCTTGTGCGGCTTTAGCGGCTGGTTTGAGCGCGTGATTAACCGAATTCCGATCTCGATCGCCTCCGGGATGCTGGCGGGTGTGCTGCTACGCTTTGGGCTAGATGTGTTTGTTGCCATGAAGACGCAGTTTGTCATGACGTTCGCCATGTTTTGCCTATACCTGATTATGCGATCGCTCTTGCCGCGCTATGCAGTGGTATCGGCATTAGCGCTGGGCATTCTGATTGCCGCAATCCAGGGGCTACTGCATATGGATATCCGGCTTCAGTTCGCCCAGCCCGTGTTGACAGTGCCACAGTTTTCGCTAGGAGCGCTCATAGGGGTTGCCCTGCCGCTGTTTGTGGTAACGATGGCTTCACAAAACGTGCCCGGAGTTGCCGTGATTCGAGCTTCGGGCTACACAGTGCCCATTTCTCCGGTGATTGGCTGGACAGGAGTAGCGACGCTAATTCTGGCTCCCTTTGGCGGTTTTGCCCTAAATCTCGCCGCCATCACCGCCGCCATTTGTATGGGTGAGGAAGCTCACGAAAATCCGGCAAAGCGCTATGTGGCTGCTGTCTCGGCTGGCGGATTTTACATTCTAGTAGGGCTTTTTGGCGGCACGGTAGGGGCAGTTTTCGCGGCGTTTCCCAAGGAGCTAGTGCTGGCGATCGCCGGACTCGCCCTTCTAGGAACGATCGGCAATGGGCTGGCTGCTGCCCTAGCTTCCGAGAAAGAGCGAGAACCCGCGCTGATTACGTTTCTGGTGACGGCATCTGGCGTGACGCTAGTGGGAATTGGGTCAGCGTTTTGGGGACTGGTTGCCGGGGCGCTATCGCTGGCGGTGTTGCGCCTCAAGAAATGACCTTTAGCAAACTCCCTCTCTCAAAGGCTGCTAGTCGATCGCTAGTTTGAGCGGCGCTGATGTGTGGGCGGAAAATGATGGGGAAATGCCTGAGTGATACAGCCCACATTTTCTTGAAGCACACGCATCATCCCCGCCTCAATCCAAACTTCCATCTGGAGCTGGTGCTCTAAACAACGACGAGAAAAGTTAGGAACGATCGATCGTCCTCCCCTATTACTGTGTAGCCCTAAAACATCGGAAATTCTGTCTAGCATATAGGACGCTAGTTTGTGGCGTAGCTCTGAAACGTCAAAAAAATTCTTGTAGGCGTGGTCGGGATAATTTTCAAAGAATCTATCAATTTCTCGAAGCAGCGATAATGGCGAAAAGTAGAGCGATCGCTCTAACATCTTTTGTATCCTTGATTAAATTTGGCTTGAGCGCCGATCAAGCGGCGTTAGTTTTTAGTGTTACAGACAAATGGTTGATATCAAGTCTTGGTAGGCACTAAAATGTATAAGTTAGCTACCTATTGTCTAAGTTAGTTAGAAAACCTAATATATTGGATGATTTATATCCAACGATAGCGCGTTAGATCACTCTTCAGATCACTCTACATAGGTGCCTATTTGAGTCGATCGCCATCTCGATCGCCCACTGATATTCTTGATATTAATCTTCTAGATAGACTATCTACTAAGGCTTTTAGGAGATATTTTTTGGAGAAGAACGTGAGCCATCACTCAGTTTTATATATCGATATATGTGGCAAAGTTCTCTACTAGAAAAAAGGTATAAGATCCAGGTAATTAATAAAATTTAAAACTTTATTTTTATAAGCGTTCATGAGGATTTTTCCCGATGGCAAAACGATCGCTCCAAGCTTCGCCAGTAGGGATTCAACAGGTCAAGAAAGCGTTTAATCTCAAAGGCTGGACTCAGGAAGCCCTATCAGAAGAGGTCAATCTGAAGACCCGCCAGCCCATCTGGAGATTTTTTACGGGTCGTCCGATCGAACGTCACACCTTTATTGAGCTTTGCTCTGTACTGGATATAGATTGGCGAGAGGTGGCGGAAGATGCACCTGTAGACCTGCTTGATCTTCTAGATCGAACTGCCAATCAAGAGGTTAATACTTTGGTGCAGTGGGTGCGATCGCAGCGCCGGGATAAGATTCAAGACCAGTGCGGCACTTTGCAGCTTTTAGATACCAATCGCCCTATTGCAATAGATGATCTCTATATTGATGTCAATATTTTAGAGGAGATCATTAGTCAAAATTGGTTAGACATCGCTAACTTACAAAATGTTAAACCAGAGGATATTGATGAGTTAGAGGTTAATCCAGGTCCAGGTTCTTTTACTGGCACTCGTG
>CASBQM010000169.1 GCA_949127645.1 Synechococcales cyanobacterium PMM_0036 | reverse complement strand
TCGTGAGGCGTTAGATCAAGCGATTACGGATGCATTAAATGCTGTGACTTTAGACGATATTCGAGGGTGGTTCACCTATCGTTGCTATCGTACTTAACTGAGTTGAAAACCGCTATAGGTATTAGTCTAGGCTTGAAACAGCCTGCAACGGTGGCAGTGATTGATGGCAGGACGAGCAAGGTTATTACCTATCGAAACATTCGTCAGTTGCTTGGCGAAAACTACAGACTGTTGAACCGACAACGCCACATACAGCAAAAAAATGCTCACAAGCGGAGCAAAGCTCAGAGACGCAATTCGCCACACCAACTCTCAGAGTCCAATCTAGGGGAGTATATTGATCGCTTGATCGCTAAAGCCATTATCGATTTTGCAATGACTTACGGAGCCGCCAGCATTGCCCTTCCCCGGATGGAGGATATGCGCGAAATCGTTCAAACGGAAATGCAAGCAGCTGCAGAGCAGAAATTCCCTGGCAGTATAGAGCTTCAAAGAGACCACGCCAAGCAATATCGCATAACTACCCACGGCTGGAGCTATGGCAGATTGATTGGGAGCATCCGGAGTAAAGCTGCACAGGCAGGTATTGTTGTTGAACAAGGTAAGCAGCTTTATCAAGGTAGCCAGCAAGAAAAAGCAGCGGCAATAGCCGTCAGAGTCTATCAAGATCGGCAAAAACCTGAAAATTAGGTTTTCTTTAACTTATTTATGTGTATAACGTATAAGGTCATAGGATTCAACTTGACCTTTAGCTTTTGGTCAGTTTGATTATTTTTTAATCCTGCTTTCTGACCCTGGTTGCTGCCGACCCTTAAAAACCAACTTCCACAACACGGAAGATAGGATTGCTCTCGATAAGAGAAATGAGCCACACTCAATAGCGGCAGGCTAAAGCTTCCGAGCAGGGAAGAACTAGCTTCTCTAAAAAAAGAAGCTAGTTGAAAGGATAGTTGATCACTTTGCTCAGGCTGACTTATAGATGTAGTTAAGGCTGGGAGTCACAGGTTAGTCTGAAAAAGCTAACTCTATGTCTAAAATATTCTCAGACATAGAGCAAGTGTACCTTGACAATTGAGTTCAATTTTTCGCGCTGTAATTCCCTTTTGGGTTTACAAAAATGAGGGTTAGTTTGGCTGTGAGAAATAACAGTCTTGCTTTCTGACCCTGGTAGCTGCCCGCCCGATGCCGCTGCTTACGCAAGTAACAGGACAGGTGCGCCCCCGGCAATAGTGGTGCGGACATACCGCAGTGGCGGCTACTGAATCATCCCCGATCAAGGGGAAATCCTTCCTATTATTCAATCCAACCCTTTAGGCCGGCTTGACGATTCGCGCAGTGCTGGGAAGCCCTGTAGACACTGGGTTTTCTAGAAAATTGGCTGATTGGAAAATTTTCTCCCAGCCAATAAAAAATCCACTGCTTGAATCCGCGCAGCAGTCTTATGGGTTGCTTAGTGGCTATGGATTGTAGACTGAGGCAGTTGAAATGCCTGTTCCAGAATAAGAGGGGTTGAAAGAGCCCAATACAGTGAATTACATCTATTTTATGAGGTTGAAATGCCTGTTCCAGAATAAGAGGGGTTGAAAGGTCTCTGAGTTAGATGGGATTCGCTACAGGATCAAGTTGAAATGCCTGTCCCAGAATAAGAGGGGTTGAAAGTCCTCCCTGCTACTGTCTTGGAATCTAGTGAATAGTCAAAATGACTCTTTCAAATTGAAAGTGTAGAGTCTTTGTCCCAAGTAGGAGAAGTATGCAGATGTAGCCTTGAAGTATGGGTAAGTAGGTGGATGGAATTAAAGTGGATTATGTGACAGTATGTGTGGCGATTACCTACTGATAGGCATTTGACAGCTTTACATTCATTTACATGGTGAGGTTTTTCAATGCCTAGCTACTCAGTCCTTGCGAGGTAATAGTATGCGGTGCTAGCCACCCCCTTTACAACTTAAAAATTATTACGATTTTGGTGCTGTCGAAGTACGAACCCAAAGCAACTAATCCATTAGAGTTATTAGGTAATTAGTTCAGAAATCCTTGAAACCCCCACCTAGCAAGCATTTTAGCGATTCTAGATTAAAATCCTTGAAACCCGCTCTGTGTAAGCATTTCAGCGATTTTCCTTATTATTTCCCAATAGGTCTATCGAAAGTACTTACTGTCAATTCAGTTTTTTCTCTATTCACAACATTCGGAATCTTGTACTATGGCAAGTGGAAGGATTGAAAGGAAACCGTTGCAGCTCCTAGAGATTGTTATGGTCAGTGCTGTCTCCATTTCGACGACACTAAGTTGTTAAAGCTACCTTAGAAGGCTTGAGCGACAGGTAAATATTAAAGTGACACTATTTTGTTACAGTAGAACCCTCAATGACATGATCTTGTTAATCCTGACAAATAAAATGTTACTCCACTCCACATCCCACAACATCACGCCATATCTCAATTTATTAGCTATACTGTATGATACGCGGGGCTGTAACGGTTTCGACGTTTTGGCGAACGCCACTTCGTGATGCAGGTCGAGAGTGAGTCTCCTCTCGAAAATCAAAGGCTCAAAACACGTACATGCGAACAACATCGTACCCTTTGCTCGTAAAGCAGCAGCAGTTGCCTAACAAAAACCTCTCATAGGTTCGAGCGTCCACGATTCGACTCCGTTAAGGATTGTGGTCTTAACCCCCAACGGATGCTCCAACTAGCTGCCTCTAGTCAATAGTTGGCTAAGACTTTACTAGAGAATCCCATCGTCCGGGACAAAGGACGGTTCCCGCTTCGAGGATTAGAGAAGCTAAACCTGTGAACGATCGGAGTGCTAATACCCATGGCGGACACGGGTTCGACTCCCGTCAGCTCCATTATTAAGTGATACAGATGGGTCAGGGCACAATGTCTTGACCCATTTTTTTAGCCTGACTCAGCATTTAGCCCAATTAACTTTAGCCAAATTAATTACAGTTAGATTGTGTCGATGTGCATATGATGACGCTCTTAACCCCTGCTAATGTTGTGGAACGGCTGATTTTTATCAACACAGCTTTAGACTGCCACAAGGCATAGCTGAATCATTGATAACTGGAGGAGAGTATGAAGGTAATTTATGATGCAGCCACCGACGTTCTGCGAATCATTTTTCGAGAAGCGATCGTTGAAGATTTTAGCGGCGATCGTCCCGATGTGCAGATAGACTATGACATCAACGACAAAATTGTGGCTCTAGAAATTCGCAACGCCTCAAAAATAGTTGAAGATCCGCGATCGCTTGAGCATATTGTCTTGAATGAGGATCTTAAAGGAAAGTCTTAAATCAGATAACGAGGCGCTGAAATTCTGATTTTGCCTTAATCTTGCTACATTCAATGCCGACGGAAATATTGAGCCAAGCTTGATCCAGTGCTGCCAGTTG
>CASBQM010000168.1 GCA_949127645.1 Synechococcales cyanobacterium PMM_0036 | reverse complement strand
TGGACGTTGTTGAAAATGTCTTGGATGTGGGTGTTCGTTGCGTCAGGTTTCATATGACCGTGTATGCGAAGAAAAACGAAATACATGAATAGTAAAAATGAACAAGCAAATGGACTTCCTTACAACTTCATATACAATATGAAGTTGAAGGAAAGGAAAAAGAAATACATGAATAGTAAAAATGAACAAGCAAATGGACTTCCCTACAACTTCATATACAATATGAAGTTGAAGGAAAGGAAAAAGAAGTAGCTGAATGAGAAAAATGAATCAACAAATATACTTGCCGTCAACCTCATATGCAATATGAAGTTGAAGGAAGGAAAGTAAAAGAAATAGCTGAATGATAATATGATGTAGCAAATGCTTCAACACATTTGTTGATATATATGTGAAAAAGTTATAGTATGTGATTCCGGTATAACGATTGTTGTACAGATTCGGTTGACGCAAGAATGGTCTAGTCTCCCGATGCTGATATTATAGTACTTAGTAGGTGATTTCTTTATTGTTTTTCAAAGTTGGTTAAATATATCTTGAAGATGTGTCTTCAATGTAATGTCATTATTTGATGTTGCTTTTTCTATGGATGTTTGCAGCAATGTTGTTGCATAATCTTTGATTTTTGGTACATTACTAATTTTATGAATGTATTCTACTGATGTATATATGGGTAGACCGAGTGCAGCTCGAAGTGCTTTATTTTGAATAATTTGCATTCGGTTCCAAATATTTTGTTTAGCGGTCAGTAGAACAGGATAACCATAAGTAATTATTGTGCGTACAATTGCCTTGAAAATGTTTATCATTGTCTTGTTGTTGGGTTCATATGCTGTTCTCGATAGATATCGAAGAAGACCGATCCGAGGAGCAGTCTTAGTTTCGATATGATCGAGATGCCGACGCCAATCTAATTTGTTGTCAATAATGACACCCAAGTAACGTGTTGAATCCATTGGTTTAATAATAGAATTTTCAACTTTTACTTCCACTGGATGTTTATATTTCTTCTTTGGATGTATGCTGAAGTGGATAAGCTCTGTTTTTGTTGGTTGTAATTTTAACTTCCATGACTTGCACCAACTTTCGAATACATCTATGGATTGTTGTAGTCTGGACGATAGATTTATCAAGGTATTTGATGAAGTCCATAGTGCTGTATCATCGGCGAATAACCCATGTTCTGTATGAGTCGGTAATCCATTCATCGAATCTGCTGTATATATAATATATAATAATGGTGATAATGGAGATCCTTGTGGAGTACCGCTCTTTAAATTGAATTGACGAGACAAAACATTTTCAATTTCAATTGCAGCAGTTCTATTTTGTAAGAATGAGATAAGGTAATTGATGATGTATGGAGGAAGACGATAATCATTTAATTTATATATCAAACCATCGTGCCATACCGAATCGAATGCAGCTTTGATATCGAATAGAATGACAGCTGAGTGACGTTTACTACAAGGACGTCGAAGTTGTCCCTGAGCGTATCGTTCTAGTCGCACGATGTTGTAAATGGTGCTCTTCCCTGGTCTGAAGCCAGCTTGATGTTGTGGTAGGATGTTTCGTCGTTCAAGTTCAAGCGTTAAACGTTCTTTTATGATTTTCTCCAATAGTTTGCCTAAGCAACTAAGGAGACTAATTGGCCTAAAGCTAGACGGATGTTGCTTGTCTTTCTTCGGCTTTAAAAGAAGTATGATGTTGGCCTTTTTCCATGTTATTGGAATATAACCTTGTTTCAGAATGATGTTGAATAGCTTGGTAAGATGTTGCACCAATAATTCTGTATGATTTTTCAGACACCTATTGTGGATGTTGTCTGGACCAGTGGAGCTATTTCGAAGTTGTCTAAGATGACGTTTAACTTCTTTTTCTGTAATTTTCTTCCACTTGGTTCTGTTTGATGATGTTATAATTCCATTCTTAATGTCGTTGGTTTGGCGTGTTACTTGATCATGAAATGGCAGTGTGTCAGATGGTTGAAAGTAGACTTCATTTTCGAAATAATCGGCAAATAGGTCTGCTTTTTCTCGATCTGATGTTACTGTTATGTTGTTGTATTTCATGATGCTAGCGTACGTTTGCTTGATTCGTTTGTTGTGGAACTTTCGTACCGTAAGCCAAACTTTATCAGAATACATTTTCTTAAGACATAACGATGACATTAACTTGTTGAAGTTGTGTCTTTTGTCATTTCTAAGTGAATTGGTTAATAGGACTTTGGAGTTGTAATATTGATGTTTGTACAAATTTTCTCCAGTCTTCTTCCATTTTCTGTATGTATGATGTTTAAGTTTAATCAAGCTCTTGGATGCTTCACTTAGTGTAAAGCTTCTGTTTGTTGATGTAGTTGGTGGAATAGCTTCGCGTGTTGCTATCAATATGCTGTTGGTAATATACGACGTATATTCTTCAATATCTAGTGCTGAATCTATACGACGATCATTGTTCCGTAACATCAATTGTTCATCTAATTTGCTTCTAAATTTTGACCATTTTGCTGCTTTAAAGTTAAGAGATATTCTTGGAGATGGTGGTTTTGGTTCAGCTCCAACTGCAATATCAAAGGTTAATGGTTTGTGTCCACACAATGCACCGATTGTTGGATGTGTTGCGACATGTGATATAAATGAATAAAATGGTTGACTGGCTAGTATCCAGTCTAGTTTTTCTTCATAATTATTCTTTTCATATGTTGTACTATCATCGTCGACACATTCAATAAAACCTTTCTTTAATAATTCTTGTAGTTGTGTTCCTTTAGAATTTGTCTTCCTTGATCCCATTTCATATAATGCTGCATTTAAATCACCTACAATAATAC
>CASBQM010000167.1 GCA_949127645.1 Synechococcales cyanobacterium PMM_0036 | reverse complement strand
CCGTCGGCAAAGGCTCTGCGGCGAGACGCGGCAGCATAGAGACCCCCAATCCCTGCCGCACCATGCTAACGATCGTTGAGTCTTCCCGCACCTCATAGACAGGTTTGAGGCTCTGCTCCAGGTCGCCCAGATGCTGCTGAATTTGCGATCGACAGGTATCGTCTTCCGGTGGCAAAATCAGCGGGTAGCGCGATATTTGCCCCCAGGTAGGCGCATCGGGCACTTTGTAGCGGGGCGGAAAAATCACAATATATTGATCTCTTAGCAGCTCCCAGGATTCAAATTCGTCGCTGAGGGGCAGTAGAGTAATGCCGATGCCCACCCGCCCTTCGCGTAGCTCTTGCTCGACCTGAGCGCCGCCCGAAAACTCGTTGATGGTGAGAGCGATCGCCGGGTAGCGCTGGTGAAACTGGGCAATCACGCCGGGTAAGATATGGGTTGCGACGCTGCGAAAACAGGCTAATCTCACCTCTCCGCCTTCTAGCCCCCTAACGATATTGGCTTCTCTGCCCATGCTCTCTAGCAATTGCAGCATTTCTTGAGCCAGTTTGAGAATGCGCTCTCCGGCCGGGGTTAGAGTCGCGCCGTGCCGACCGCGCGAAAACAACGTGATGCCTAACTCCTCTTCTAGAGTGGCGATCGCATGGCTAATTGCCGACTGAGATAAAGTCAGGCTGAGTGCCGCCTCACTAAAGTTGCCATATTCTGCGACCGCCACTAAAGCCCGCAACTGCGATAATTTGATGCCTTCTAAGTTCATCGGTTTAGGGGAGAAATGAGGGATGAAGCGCAATCTAATTTACTCACTTTGCCTTAGTTAACACCTTATTGATTGTGCCGCAGATAGCAGGTTCCCCCTACCCCGCTTATATGAATTTTTTTCATACAAGCGATGAATGTTACCTTTTGAAACTTATGGATAAAGTTTCTACATTAGATAGGTGAGCATTCAGTAAGCAGTTTTAGGCTCTAGTTGACGTTCTAGTTCAGGTCTCAAAAACCAGCCTTAAGCTTGAGTGAAATGATTAGTTGAATTAAGGATTTGCTTAGGCGATCGCTTAACTCTAATAATTAAGGCTCCCCTGATATTTAAGGGTGAAAAATGCTGAAGCATCTTAAATTTTAGGAGAAAAGACCATGAAGACCACATCATATTTATCCAATAGCCAATTCCAAACATCTGAAAACTCTACATCCCGCTTGGCTAATAGCTCAAAGTCTGTCACATCGAAACTTTTGAGCTTCGTTAGTAAGTTCTGGAATGCCATTACAGTTGTGAATGTTGAGCCGCAAATTCGTCAGGAATACGATCGTCAAGGCAAATCGCAATGGCGCGTTTTTGACCCCATTACCAGCAAGTCTCGATCTTTTGATTCTGAAGATGATGTTTGTGCGTGGTTGGAACAACGTTACTATGCTTAGGCGTTACTATGCCTAAGTAGTTAGGATTCGGGAAACGCAGGTCTAGAAAATCTATAGACATAAAATCTCAATGCTCTTCTAGGGCATTGAGATTTTGTAAATTTGCGATAGCAAGTGTGTTGCCCCTAGGGCGAACGCACAGGTTTCTTCATAGTTTGCGGGAGGGTGTCGGCACTTAAGACAAAATCTTGGTTAAATGCGTGTTGCATCCAGGGGTAAACTGAGCAGGTAATAGCGCTTTTCACGGGTTATTTTGTCAGCCACTTTTCGCTGCGATTCAACACAGCCAATCGTCGTTAAGTTCGCCCAAGGGGACGCAGTATCAATGCAGAGGATATTGCGAGATGAGTGGTAATCGCTATTTGCTAGATACGAATGCGATCGTGGCTCTGCTTCAAGGGAATTCTCAACTGATTCAATTACTACACAATGCTGGTTGGGTCGGAATCTCAGTTATTAGCCAAATTGAATTTCTGGCTTTTTCTGGGCTGAGTCAAGAAGACCGCCAGCTTTTTCAATAGTTTCTTCAGCGAGTGACTGTTGTTGGCTTAAAAGCGGGTGATGCAATGTTGATTGAGAAAATCATTGAAGTTCGCCAACAA
Organism: Synechococcales cyanobacterium PMM_0036; assembly: GCA_949127645.1. Taxonomy (GTDB): domain Bacteria; phylum Cyanobacteriota; class Cyanobacteriia; order Elainellales; family Elainellaceae; genus Drouetiella. The sequence goes on along the minus strand of CASBQM010000167.1, from coordinate 615 downwards.
TATCGGTTGAAGTTGCCGGATGCTGTAATTGCTGCGATCGCTATTCAGAATTTAGCTGAGTAGACGGGAAAGCCCGCGCTCTACCTGTGCCAACGGCGCAACGGACGCTCAGGCGTGAATGCACTCCAGTGGCGATCGCCCTGAATCTCGGCACAGAGATCGCTCAAGCTGGGGTTTAGCTCAATCCCAGCACAGAGCAATAGCAGGTCGCGTTCAAAGTTGGAAAGCGTGAATAAATTGCAGAGGTGGTTGAGGGTGGGGGAGTTCTCTGAAATCCTGGCTCAGCATGGTATTTCCATTGATGGAATTCATGACGAATAGTTTCTAAGGCTGCCAGGCGTGACGCATAGCGCTGATTCCGCCAGTACGCTACACCTGACGTTGCTGATTTTAGACGGGTCTTTGTAACGACGATCGCCCAGTTTTCAAACAGGGGTTCCGAAGTTTTCATTTTCAATCTTTCAATTCAGGTTGAGAGGTTGATAATCTTCTGACATTTTTGCTAGGCGATCGCTTCTCAGCATTTCACCAATTTCTAACCTTCATTGCAGCTATGGTGCAGGAGGAAGCTGAAGTTCGATGCCTAATTTGCTGCCTAAGTCTATGGCATTGTTG
>CASBQM010000166.1 GCA_949127645.1 Synechococcales cyanobacterium PMM_0036 | reverse complement strand
GCAATAGAGCCATCTTTCATGCCCATCGGCAGATCTTAAAATGCGCTATGACCTCTGCAGGATTTCGACAACATCCTAACGAATGGTGGCATTTTTCGTGGGGGGATCAGCTCTGGGCGTGGCTAGTAAACCAGGAAGACCCTGCTGCCGCTGAGACTGCTTGCTATGGAGCTATTTAAAGCTACCCCGTTAAAACTACCTAGATATTCAAGAGGGTGAGATGCCTCTTGAATAGATAACGACAAGCTAGACAAATTAGTTTGCCGTACAGTAGGTGTTGACCTGAGTCACCAGAGGGCTTTCTTGATCAGTTGCAGTTTTAAGTGCATCAAAAGCTTTTTGTGCCGCAACCGCATCCTTAGAATTTGCTGCGGCTACCAGATCACGAGTTGCTTTGCTGGTGTCGGTGTACATACTGGTAAAGCGAGTCTGAAAGCCTTTCAGCTTTTCATCTCCGATGCTTAGCCCCTGCATATCTGACTTAGCTTTATCTGCCGCCTCAGCAATTTTAGACATGGCAGCTACGTTATCAGGAGTGGCAGTCTGGGTCACGTTTTGAACAGCGGATACTGCCTCATTGGCAACTTTGATTAATTTGTTGCACTGAGAAACTTTATTATCTGAGCAACTAACGAGAAAACTGAGGGCGGCGAGGGTCGAAACAGCGATCGCCCGCTTTAGCGGCTGATCCAAAAACGTCATGCATATTCTCCTGAACTGGCGGGCAAGCCATCTTTGCAACACTTGTGAGATACCTGTGAAGCATAAGGGGCTGTGTCTAGTTATAAGTTGCCTCTGGACAGAAGTACAGGGGCGATCGAAATTCTAAACCTGAACTTCAGATTTAAATCTAAAGCTTTTTAAACAAAGTTCTGTAGTCTCTTCCCGCTCAGGCGACGCGCAATAGCCTAGATATCCTGCGGGTTGAGGCGAGACATTGCCCAAGTCGTATAGGTACCGATCGGACTCCAGAGCAGGTAAGGAACCAACAAAACAAGCGCCAATCCAGAAATGGGTGCCACTAGAATTGCCAGGATTACGGCAAGAATCCCTCCCGAACCGCCAATAATGGTGCCAGTTTTTAGGCTTTGTGTCCCCAACATAACTGGGCTATATGCCAGCGTCACTAGCTCTAGCAGTAAATAGAAGCCCATCAGTAGCCATGTCTGGGAACTTGCTGGGGCTTTTTCCCAGACTAAAGTAGCCGACCCAGCACCACAGGTAAAAACAAATGTCCAAATGATAGGAATGGCTTTCTCAAAGGTCAGCCAGTTGGGGCGACGCAATCGATTGAACCACTGAACACCTTTAGGTCTGACCATACTCCCGATCGCCAGTGCCAGAGCAAATGTGATGCCGCCAATTACCATCCAGGGTTTAATCATCATCTGCCCTTAACTCTCCTCGCCACTGCGTCTCAGGTAGGTGTCTTCTAGCAGCTTGGCAGAGGCCGGTGACGTTTGCAATCACTCCAGAGAGTCATTCTCTAGTTTCTTGAGTCATCCCAGAACGCAATTAGCCAAAAATGCCGCCAAAGAATTCGATCGCCTCTTTTAATGCCACGATAAAGGCATCAATTTCTGCATGGGTGTTGTAGAAATAGACGCTGGCACGGGCAGTAGATTGCGCCTTGAGAATGCGGTGCAAGGGCTGCGTACAGTGATGTCCGGCACGAATGGCAATGCCCGCCTGATCGAGAATAGTAGACAAATCGTGGGGATGAACGGCTCCCGTCGTGAATGCCGCCAACCCAGCGCGATCGCCCGATTGCGCTCCATAGATCTGCACTTCGGGGATCTGCTTGAGCTGCTGAAACAGATGAGTCGTTAACTCCTGCTCGTAGGCGTGAATGTTGTTCATGCCCAGACCGTTCAAGTAATCCACAGCGGTTCCGAGGGCAACTGCCTCGGCGATCGCGGGCGTACCTGCCTCAAATTTGTAGGGCAGATCGGCATAGGTGGCATGATCGAGAAACACGTCCGCAATCATTTCGCCACCGCCTAAGAAAGGAGGCATCGATCGCAGCAAATCCAGCTTGCCGTACAAAAAGCCAATCCCCGTTGGCGCACACATTTTGTGACCCGAAGCCACCAGCCAGTCGCAGTCGATCGCCTGAACATCGATCGGCATATGGGGCACGCTCTGACAGGCATCAACTAGCACTCTCGCCCCTTGCTGATGGGCAAGCCGCACAATTTCCTCAACGGGATTAATGCAGCCTAGGGTATTGGAGACATGGACGATTGATACTAGCTTTGTCTTGCCCGAAAGCAGCGATTTGTAATGCTTTAGATCAAATTCCTGAGTCTCGGAGAGCTGGACGAACTTCAGCGCGGCTCCAGTGCGCTGTGCCAAAAGCTGCCAGGGAATCAGGTTGCTGTGATGCTCCATCACCGACAAAATCACCTCATCTCCAGGCTTGAGGTTGGCGTTACCCCAGGCATAGGCAACAAGATTGATCGCCTCGGTGGCATTGCGGGTGTAGACAATTTCCTGCCGCGATGCCGCATTGACAAAAGCCGCCACCTTATCTCTTGCCCCTTCATAAGCATCGGTTGCCCGTGAGCTGAGGGTATGCACACCGCGATGCACGTTGGCATGATCGTGGGTGTAGTAATACTGCAAGGCTTCTAGAACCGCCAATGGCTTTTGGGAAGATGCCGCGTTATCTAGATAGATTAGGGGCTTACCATGAATCTCCTGATCCAGGATGGGGAAGTCGGCGCGGGTTTGGGCGGCAAGGGTGCGTTCTTGAGTGAAAGTCATGGGGATGAAGATGAGGAGGTAAGGGGTGATCTGCTACTTTCGGACTGCCATGCTGCGGCATTGCACAAGTTCGGAGAGGGTGCGGCGGAGAGAAGCGATCGCAATTTTCTCGATCACTTCATAGGCGAAGGCGTATACCAAGAGCTGGCGGGCATCGGCGGCATCAATCCCCCGACTTTGCAGATAGAATATCTCATCGGCTTCGAGCTGTCCGACGGTTGCGCCGTGGGTGCATTTGACATTATCGGCAACTATTTCTAGCTGCGGCTTGGTGTCTACGCGAGCTTTGGGAGAGAGCAGCAGATTGCGGTTGAGCTGTCCGGCATCGGTCATCTGCGCTGCCTGAGGGACAAACACCTTGCCGTTGAAGATGGCATGACCCTTCTCGTCAACAATGCATTTGTGGAGCTGCCGCGTGATGCCGTGGGGCTGGGTGAGGGCGATCGTGCTGTGAGTATCGCCAATTTGTTCACCATGCAGCAGGGTCAGCCCGTTCAGCGTAGTTTCAGTCTGCGTTCCGGTCTGGTAAATCTCCAGATTGTGACGTGAAAGCTTGGCGCCTAGGCTTACCGCATTGCAGGTATAGCGAGAGGTACGGGCTTGAGAGACTACCGTTTTGCCAATGTGAAAAGCGTTGTGTCCGTCGCGCTGCACGCGAGTATGGCTCACCTCGGCGTTTTCGGCAATCCAAATTTCGGTAACGGCATTGGTGAGGTAAGCGCCTGTACCGATCGCCCCATAGTCTTCAATTAGCGTCACGGCGCTACTGGTTTCGGCTATCACTAGGACACGCGGCTGAATCAACGTAGCGCTAGTTGCCGTGGCGAGGAACAGGAGATGAATGGGAGTATCGATTGCCATGCCCTTGGGTACCCAAACTACGGCTGCATCCGTCATTCCTGCTGTGTTGAGTGCCGTAAACACTTCTTCGGCTCCGGATTGTTTGCCCAAGTAG
>CASBQM010000165.1 GCA_949127645.1 Synechococcales cyanobacterium PMM_0036 | reverse complement strand
TTAAGGCACCGAGTTCTTCTGCATTGCAGTCGCCCGTGGTTCAGTCGCCTGTGGTTCAGCCGCCCGTGCAGCAAGTAGCGATCGCACCACAGACACAGGACTACCGAGTAGGTCTAGGTGATACCGTGGCGCAAATTGCAAAGGCGCACAATGTGCCCCTGTCTACGCTTGTAGATGCCAACCACTTGTCTGACCCGAATATAATTTTCGTAGGTCAAGTTCTGCGGCTTCCTGGTATGCCGGCGGAGGCGGCTGAGCCAATTGCGGTTAAGCCTCAGACTATGGCGATCGCCCCTCGACCTATGGCAATCCCGACTATTCAGCCTACTGAACCTAGCTCGGCAGCACAGGGCGAAATCTTGGGATCACCGGATGCACCTCAGCCAGCTCCTCGCTATGTCGAGAATCTTCTGGCAGAAGTGAGAGCTTTGCGAGCCAAGCATCAGGCTGACATTGCTGTAAGACCTGCACAGCAGCCCGTTATGGTGACAGCGCGCCGAGAAACTGTTAGCAATCCAGTTGCCCTCAGATCTACGGCACCACAGTCTATGGCTCCACAGTCTGTGGCTCTACAGCCCACGGCATTACAGCCCACGGCACCACAATCTGCCGATGGGTCTAACCTCGTAGCAACTGCCTCAATTAGCTCAGAGAATTATGCGCCATTACGTCAGCCTGTGACAGGTCGCACCGTTTCACCAGAGCTACCTCCCCTTCCTGGGGCAGAGGCTTTTCTGCCAGAAGGTTTGCGTTCTAATGGCTATATTTGGCCAGCGCGAGGTCTGCTTACCTCTGGCTACGGCTGGCGCTGGGGTAGAATGCACGCGGGAATTGACATTGCTGCCGATGTGGGAACGCCGATCTATGCTGCCGCCAATGGCGTAGTAGAGTATTCTGACTGGAATTCTGGCGGGTATGGCAATCTTGTGGATGTGCGACATCCCGATGGTACCCTGACACGTTATGCACACTTGAGTCGTAGTCTAGTCCGCGAAGGTCAACAGGTTCGGCAAGGCGAACAGATCGCTGAGATGGGCAGTACCGGATACAGCACCGGACCTCATCTGCATTTTGAGGTACATCCTAAAGATGAAGGTGCGGTTAATCCGATCGCCTATTTGCCTCAGCAGACAGTGCAGTAGCGAGATATTAGCGGGCAATTTTGAGGAGCTAAAGGCTCCTGGAGTAGACTCCAGAAGTCTATAGTGTTGGAGGGCAACTGCTCTCCAATTTTGCTTTCTTCCGCAAAACTGACTTTCGGTAAAATTGAGATACGGCTGGGAATATTAGATCAGTAAATATCTGGAGAGTAGCTATGGCTCATGGGTGGGCGATCGCTCTAAGTACATTAGTCGCCGTTGCCCTAGCTGTTCCAACCTATGCTCAAGGCGTTCCTTACTTTGCTGGACAAACGGCAGCAGGGCAAGATGTGACGATCGACCTTGGATCAATTAATCGAGCCAGCGCCAGAAGCGTGGATTTTGTCTATTACCTGGGGAGCGATCGTGTCTATAGTCAGGCAAACTGCGAAACGGGCACCTGGACAACTTTTTCTGACGGCACGGTTCATAGTCCGCAGTCGGCAGCAACGGTTGAGATTATGAGAGTTGTGTGTAGCGGCAGCACCGATCAATCGGCTCGGCAGGTGGCTAGTCAAAACTTGACATGGCTTGTGTTTGCGCCGCCCTCGAATGTGCGATCGACTCCCAATGGCGATATTCAATGCGTGGTTAGCACTGTGCGATCGATCAAGGTTTACGGTTTTTCTGGAGATTGGGGAATTACCGATTTTTGCGGCAAAACGGGCTATATCCATCGTAGCCAGGTGCAGCAGAGCCGTTAAAATAACGAGATGGCGACTCAAGATTCCTATTCCCATCCAACTCAAGCCGCTCTAGACTCCACTTTTGAGAACGATGCAGCAGAATTTCAGGCATATCTAGAGAATCTGCGTTCCAAGTATCAATCTCTGACGACTGGGAGAGTTGCCGATTACATTCCAGAATTGGCGAAAGCAAACCCTGACTGGTTTAGCATTTGCGTGGCGACTGTAGATGGACAGGTTTTCACCACGGGCGATGCTGAACAGCTTTTCACCATTCAGTCGATTTCTAAAGTATTTGTGCAGGGATTGGCGTTGGAAGATCATGGACGCGATTATTTTCTGACGCGCGTTGGAGTGGAGCCGACCGGAGATGCATTTAATTCCATTGTCCTGGATGAGCAGTCGAAGCGTCCTTATAATCCCATGGTAAATGCGGGGGCGATCGCTACCACCAGCCTGATCAAAGGAACTAGCCCGACCGATCGCCTTAACCGAATGTTGGATATGTTTCGGCACTACATTGGGCACGATATTTTCGTCGATATTTCTACCTTCACCAGCGAGAGAACCACAGGCAACCGCAATCGCGCCATGGCGTACTTGATGTACAACTTTGGCATGATTGATGCCCGGATTGAGGAAGCGCTCGATCTCTATTTTCAGCAATGCTCAATTATGGTGAACTGTCGTGACTTGGCGGTGATGGCGGCAACGCTTGCCAATCGCGGCGTGAATCCCATTACCGGAGATCGTGCCGTTGCGCCCAACTACATTCGGGATATTCTCAGCGTTATGTATACCTGCGGGATGTACAATTTTGCGGGGGAGTGGGCTTATAAGATTGGGCTACCTGCCAAGAGCGGCGTTTCGGGCGGCATCATTGTAGTGGTGCCCGAT
>CASBQM010000164.1 GCA_949127645.1 Synechococcales cyanobacterium PMM_0036 | reverse complement strand
CGTGGCAATACCTCTTCGGGGAATACAAATTTTTCGTGAATCTGGTCTTGAGGAGCCATCCAAGCGCGGATGCCCTCGTTCAACAAAATGTTCTTGGTGTAGAACGTCTCAAACTCAGGGTCTTCAGCCGCTCGTAGCTCCTGAGACACAAAGTCATACGCCCGCAGGTTCAGCGCCAAGCCCACCATGCCAATACTCGCCATCCATAGCCCTGTGACGGGCACAAACAGCATAAAGAAGTGCAGCCACCGCTTGTTGGAGAAGGCGATGCCGAAAATCTGCGACCAGAATCGGTTTGCCGTCACCATCGAGTAGGTTTCTTCAGACTGCGTGGGATTGAAGGCGCGGAAGGTGTTTGCCTTGTCGCCATCTTCATACAGCGTGTTCTCCACCGTCGCACCATGAATGGCGCACAGTAAGGCTCCACCCAAAATGCCCGCAACGCCCATCATGTGGAAGGGGTTGAGCGTGAAGTTGTGGAATCCCTGAATAAACAAGATGAATCGGAAGATTGCTGCCACCCCGAAGCTGGGGGCAAAGAACCAGCCTGACTGTCCCAAGGGGTAAATCAAAAACACGGAGACGAAGACCGCGATCGGTCCAGAGAACGCCAGAGCGTTGTAGGGACGGATGCCCACCAGACGAGCCACTTCAAACTGACGCAGCATGAAGCCGATCAGCCCAAATGCGCCGTGGAGTGCCACAAACGCCCACAGTCCGCCCAACTGGCACCAGCGGGTGAAGTCCCACTGGGCTTCGGGACCCCACAAGAACAGCAGGGAGTGTCCTAAGGAGTTTGCCGGGGTAGAAACTGCAGCAGTCAAAAAGTTGCAGCCTTCCAAGTAGGAGGAGGCAATACCGTGGGTATACCAGGAGGAGACAAACGTGGTGCCAGTCATCCAGCCGCCTAGTGCCATGAAGGCGCATGGGAACAGCAGAATACCCGACCAGCCGACAAAGACGAATCGATCGCGCTTTAGCCAGTCATCGAGGACATCAAACCATCCTCTCTGGGCTGGCGATCGCCCCATCGCTATGGTCATTTCAAAACCTCTTAATTATGACAGTGCATTCTCGATCGCTGAGACAGCTTTTCTCCAGCAGAGCCGGAAAGCTTCAGCTTAGAGGTGGAACCGAATCGGCAAACAAGACGCTAGCGGATATGGAGATTACCATACCTCTTCAGTCAGAAAAGACTTGGGCGTAAAGCACTAGACTCTTAACTGAGAGAGATTTAACGTTTCTATATAATAGAGATATCTGAAAAATTTTACAATCTGATACGCAACGTTCTCAGAAATCTTCTGTCCACTGAGCCATTTAGTGAGTACATATACTTATTAAACGAAAGCTTTTTGCGGATCTTTCCACTTCTGGTCGTTAAGCGCTGAGGATTGATAGGATCTCTAGGTCATCCTCAATGCCTCGTGATACAACCTCTATTCACTTCTAACTTTTGATTCATGGCTGCACCGATCGCTTCCGACCTATCTAAACCAGAGAGCAATCTTGTTTTACGCCAGCAGGTGCTTGGCTCTCGACGCTTTAGCAATTTTTTATGGGCGGCAGTTTCGACGTTGGGCGGGGCGGGTTTCCTGCTTGCCAGCTTGTCGAGCTATTTCAGAATTAATCTGCTGCCGTTTGCCGATCCAACGCAACTGATTTTTATCCCACAGGGCATTGCTATGGGATTCTATGGCGTGGCGGGTCTGACGCTAGGACTTTACCTTTGGCTGATCATTGCGTGGGATGTGGGAGGCGGGTATAACGAGTTTGATAAAAACACGGGGAAGGCAACTGTTTTTCGCTGGGGCTTTCCGGGTTCAGACCGCAAGATTGAGCTAGGCTACCCACTGGAGGATCTTCAGTCGATTCGGGTGACGCTGAAGGAAGGACTGAATCCTAAGCGATCGCTCTACCTGAAAATTAAGGGAAGAGGTGAAATTCCTTTGACGCGCGTGGGTCAGCCTATGTCTCTTTCGGAGCTAGAGAATCGAGGGGCTGAGCTGGCGCGGTTTTTAAGTGTGCCTTTGGAAGGGCTTTAGTCCAATCGCACTCTATACAAGAAAATTAATATGAGCAAAATGCAGATAAAACTCTATCGTTGGCTCACGCCGTTGTTATTAGTGAGCGTTCTTTTGTTGGTATCCTGTACGGCGAATACTTCTACTGATACTGCCAGTTCTAGTGGATCGACCGCTGTTTCTCTACCAACTTCTGCCTCTGCATCCTCTTCACTCCCGACAGATTTGAGCAGTCAATTTAAGAATCTACCTCATCTAGAGGGAGAGGCGACGGTTGAGATGGTGGTTAAGGGAGCGCCGATCGTCATTAAGGTCGATGGAGCGAATGCACCGATTACGGCTGGGAATTTTGTGGACTTGGTAAACCGGGGCGTGTATGACGGGTTGGCGTTTCATCGGGTGATTCATGAGCCGCAGCCGTTTGTGGCTCAGGGTGGAGATCCCCAGAGCAAAGATCCAAATTTCTCGGTCGATCGCCTGGGCACGGGCAGCTTTGTTGAGCCGAAGACAGGATTGCCTCGCTATGTGCCGTTGGAAATTAAGCCGGAGGGTGCGAGTCAGCCTGTCTATAGCAAAACGTTGGAAGAGGCTAAGGTGACTCAGCCG
>CASBQM010000163.1 GCA_949127645.1 Synechococcales cyanobacterium PMM_0036 | reverse complement strand
GTCGCCCAATGCCGATGCCGTCTGTGTAATCGCCTCGTTTCTCTCCTTGAAGTAAGGCAATGGCCTCTTGCATCAACTGAATCTCCCATCGTCCCAGTTCGCCATACACAAAGATATGTAGAATGCCGCCGGGAGCCAGCTTTTTCGCCAAAGCCTGAATGCCGCGAATTGGGTCGGGCGTGTGGTGCAAAACCCCGACGCAGTTGATCATCTCAAACTCACCGGGCAATTGTTCCACATCAAACAGGCTGAGGTGATGAAACTCGACCCGTGATGCCCCGCTCTTCTGGCAACGTTCTTTTGCCACTGCCAAGGCTCCGGCACTCAAGTCAATGCCCACCACCTCAGCTTCGGGATTGAGATGCACTAGATACTCGGTGCCCACGCCTGTACCACATCCTGCATCCAGAATGCGAATATTCTGTCGAGAGGGCTTTTGTCCGGTGCAGAAATTAGATGCCGCTAGCCAGTTCCAGCGCCAGTTGTAGCCCGGAGGCGGTTCATCTAACAGCGGCTCTGGCGGGAAAGGATAGGTGTCGTACAGTCGGGCAACGGCTGCGCTGATATTTTTAGAATCAAGATAAGAATCGGGTTGAGGATTGGGCATGAGCTTCGGTGCGAGGTGCAAGAGATCGTGTTTTTAACTCTCTAAAACACTACCTTCTATCCTCCCTTAAACTTCACCATCTGTTCCAGACGAGACAGAGCGCTAACGGCTGATTCCCGCACATAGGAATCAGCAGATTCATCGTCGATCAGAGCCGAAATTACGCGATCGAAGTAGCTGGAAGCTTCAGCCACCCAGCTAGGGCAACGAGCTTCGGTGACGATGGTGCCCATTTTGCGGAGCTTAGCACCTGCAAAAGATTAGGTGGGGTTGTCCTGGATGTGAGCGGCAGCTTGAGCCTTCATGATTTGAACGGCACGCACGGTGGAAGTGGTGGGTACGCCCAAAGCAGCATAGGTTTCTTTCAAGCCATTGAGGCAACGATCGTCTAACACGGAAGCATCGCCCGCCAACAGAGCGTGACATAGCGCATCGCATTCACAGCATCCAAGCGTTTGTTCCTTCCGCAACAAACTTCTTTAGACCCGCAATCTCAGACACGGTAGAGGTGCTGGCATCTGCTGCAACTAGACCGATCGCTAGAGTCTAGACATAATCCCAGACATAACAGTTAACGTCACAATAGCGTCACAATCACAATAGCGTCACAATAGAGATACTGTCATTTAGAGCCAAGTTTGATATGGATGTAATGGAGTTCTTTCAGCTCAGTACGGGTAAGTGGCGATCGCAGCGAACCACTCATCACCTTGCTTTTAGACGATCTGAAGCCGGAGAATCCGAGATTCGGGTTGAGGCGCTACCTGCCGATCATCCTCAAGTGGTTGAGATTTGTCAGCTCCATGAGGTTGACCCTCAATTAGCGATCGGTGGAGCATTTGTCTCCTGGCAGGGTTCTATGGGCTGGGACAAAGCGGATGAGAACCATGAGGGTACGACAGTGTTTGCCCTAATTCCTGACCCGACTCAGCCTCGGCAGGGCACTATGCTGCGTGAACGTGGCTATGCCGAGATTGTCCCTGTTGCAGGGCATTACCATATGGATGAGGAAGATGGCTTAGTCCTGACCACAGATTACGAAACGATGAGTTCGGTAGAGCGATTTTGGTTTCCTAGCCCCAGTCTGCGGATGCGAACCAGCACCGTCAAGCGGTTTGGTGGCTTCAGCACTGCCACGTTTTGCACCGAGTTTCGAGTGGCAGAGGCTTCAGAAGACGCTTCTAGCGTGAACGAAGCCGCTGAACCTGCAAAGTATTTTTCTTTGTTTGGTGGTTGATTTGTTTGGCGGCTGAGCGAGAATAGGCGATCGGGTAAATAACTTGACACATAGGCTGATTGTCACCACTAGCGCCGACCCGTTTACTCGCGGGCTAGATTATCTGTATGGAGTGCGCGGTTTGGCGCTAGAGCCTGAGATGATCAACGTGATGCACGATCTAAATCATCGCGTTTCTGTTTGCACCTGGATTGGTGAACACATTGATGCAGTGAATCTACAGCTTGAGGTCTATCTTCAGGCTTGCCAAGACTGCTTCCATTCTTGGGAGCAGCCTGTCACTCAAATCTTCTCGGCTCCTCTGGCTCATGCTTTTGGAGTAGATGGAATCTGCAATTTTCAGACTCATCCCATTACGCTGCTAGTTGACGTGGGGCGTGTGCAGCCGCAAGACTGGCCGCTGTTAGTTGCTCATGAATATGCCCATGCCCATGCGGGTTCTCCGGGGCACCACCCTCAGTTTGCGCGATCGCTCTCTCACCTATGTCTGGGCTTGGGAATTGCTCCGCCTCCTGAGCAATGGGGGGAGCAATCGAGTATGGCAGACTACCTGCGTTTGTATCCTTACTGCCCACCTACTAAAGATCCACTCGCATTTTGGTGCGGAATCTGAGCTACGTTCAGTCAGCCTGAAATAGAGTTCTTAAGGAAGTCAATAAAGGCTCGAACTTTGAGGGGAACATAGGCACGAGAAGGATAGACCAGCCAAGCGGCGGTGCTGAAATCCGTTGCCGTCACATCGTAATCTGGGAATACATCGATAAGAGCCCCAATTCGTAGATCTTCCTCAATCAACCAATTAGGAAGCAGTGCCAAACCCATCCCGGCAATTGCACAGTGCTGAAGGGCGATCGCGCTAGAAATCATCGTTCGTCCGGAGACCGAAACTTCGCTTAGTTCTCTTTGGCGATCTTTAAATATCCATTTTGAGCGAAATCCCGGCAGCGGGAAAAGCAGACAGCTATGGGATTCTATATCCTCTGGTTTTTTTAGCGGTGGCAATCGTCTTAGATACTCAGGGCTGGCACAAACCGAATAGTGCGTTCGCATGAGCTGTTGAGCAATCAGAGTCGAGTCTGCAAGCAGCCCCAGCCGAATTGCTACATCCATTCTCTCAGCAAACAAATCGACAACGGCATCGGTTAGCAGTAAATCGATCGTCAGATCGGGATACAGCGACTCAAATTGAGGCAATAACGGCACGATGCACTTGTGTCCAAAAGAAACAGAAGCCGTCACGCGGAGTGTTCCCTTGGGCAGACCAGAAGCATCTGTGGCTACGTCAATGGCTTGCTGCATCTCTTCAATGAGTGGCTCGATGCGTTCAAAATAAATCGTGCCTGCCTCGGTGGGCGACAGTTGGCGAGTCGTTCGTTGAAATAACCTGATACCCAGCTCGGCTTCTAAACTGCTAATCGCCCGTGAAACTGAAGAGGGATCGAGGTTGCGATCGCGGGCAACAGCAGCAAAACTGCCTTGATTCATGACCTCTACAAAGAGTTGCAGCACTGATAAGTCCATTGCTGTATTGTAAGCACTAATCTACAGAGGCAATATTCTTTTGAAGAGACGATCGCACTAATAGATAGAAATTAATGTAAAAAATGCATGAAAGCTGTTCATAAACTTGTATTTACTGCTTTTTTACAATAGCTATAGTTTTGTTAGAGTTCGGGTAATGTACAGGCTCACGAGTCTATAAGGAAGGCAAGATCATGAAACGAATTGCAGTTTTAGGAGTCGGGGCAATGGGATCTCGCATGGTGCAGAACTTGCTTCAGGCTGAATATCAAGTTGTCGTGCATAACCGAACGGCAGATAAGGTAAAGCCCCTGCTGAGTCAGGGGGCTGTCTATGCCGCAACACCTAGAGAGGCTGCCGAGCAAGCTAACGTTGTGATCAGCATTGTTACAAATGATGATGCCTCTCGAAGTGTCTGGCTCGACCCGGAAACAGGGGCAGTTCTGGGCTTAGGCAACGATGCGATCGCCATTGAATCCAGTACATTAACTGTGAATTGGACAAGAGAGCTAGCAGCAAAGATTGGGAGTCTTGGAGCCGCCTTTCTCGATGCTCCAGTAGTTGGCTCTCGTCCGCAAGCAGAAGCCGGGAAACTGATTTATCTGGTGGGGGGTGAGGCGGAAGTTTTGGCACAAGTACAGCCTATTCTGTTAGCTGCAGGCGCTGCAACCGTCCATCATATTGGCTCAATCGGTCAGGGCATGACGATGAAACTTGCAGTCAATGCTCTGTTGGGCATTCAAGTTGCAGCTTTAGCAGAAGTTCTCGGGGTACTCACTAGGAGCGGCATAGCTAGTCAAAAAGCAATGGAGTGTTTGGGTGAGCTGCCCATCATTAGTCCAGCGGCAAAGGGAGCAGGGGCTTTAATGGTGACGAATCAGCATACACCCCTGTTTCCGATCGAGCTAGTCGAAAAAGATTTGCGGTATGTGATTCAAGCCGGACAGGCTTCTGGTGCTTTAACGCCCGTCTCTACCGCCATTCGTGACCTCTATCAGGAGGCGATCGCCCAAGGCTATGGCGATGACAACATTTCAGGGATTGCTCAACTTTTTCTTTAACTGCCTAAAACCTGGCTACCTAGAATTTGATTGTCTAAAACTTGTCTGCCTAAAACTTGTCTGCCTAAAACTTGTCTGCCTAAAACTTGTCTGCCTAAAACAAGCAATAGCACAAGGCGGCAGTCTATAGGTCTTTATAGAACGTGCGTTTCAGCCGTTTGAGCTACCTCGGCTGTCCTAAAAATAAGCGTCTTGTTAAGTTATGTGAGTTTCATCAGACTATATCGAATAATGCGTTCCCTTGTCCCGTATAGTTATGGGTAATTTGCAAGATTTCGTAAGATAAAGGGAGTATTGATAAGCGTGGCAATTCCTCTTTTAGAATATTCTCCTGCTAGTCAGAACCAGCGGGTCGCGGGCTATGAAATACCTGGGGATGAGCAGCCCAGGATCTACTCTACAGAGAACCTGCTTTCTCCTTCAGACCTAGATACGCTGATCGAAGCAGCCTATCGTCAGTTCTTCTTTCATGCCTTTACGGCTGATCGGGAGAAATTTTTGGAGTCTCAGCTCCGTAGCGGTCAAATCACAGTCCGTGATTTTGTGCGCGGTCTGCTGCTTTCCAACACCTACAAGCGCAGTTTCTATGACCTCAACAGCAACTACCGTTTCGTAGAACAGACCGTGCAGCGTGTCCTAGGACGCGATGTCTACAGCGAACGTGAAAAGATTGCCTGGTCGATTGTCGTGGCAACTAAGGGCATTGTGGGTTTTGTTGATCAACTGCTGAATAGCGACGAGTACCTTGAAGCTTTTGGCTACGATATGCTGCCCTACCAACGTCGTCGGGTTTTGCCTGGGCGATCGCAGGGTGAGCTACCTTTCAACATCAAATCCCCCCGCTACGATGCATACCATCGCGCTCAGTTGGGCTTCCCACAGGTGATTTGGCAAACCACAGTTCGCAGCTATGTTCCTCAAGAGAAGCAAATCAGAGCGGGTAGCCCCGATCAGTTTCTTGCTATGGCGCGGAGTATCAATCCTCGGAGCAACCCGCCTCAGAGAATCTCGGCACTGAATATCAACATCGAGCAGTCGGTTCCTTACCGCAAAAAGTAGATTTGTAAGTTTGCTTGCGTAGGTTTGCTTTTGAAGAAAGAAGGAGAGCGCGATCGCGCTCTCCTTCTTTTGCGCTTGACTCAGCGGCAAGCTTGTATAACCTCAGGCAGATTCATCGATCTCTATCCAAAAACCCAGTTCTAGAAGGGCTTTGCGGATTTTTGCTTTAGAGGGTCGGACTTTGGGAACGGCTAATCCCATCTCTCTGGCAGTTTCAAACAGCTCTCGCATTAGCATATCTAACGAGTTGTCGTCAGCATCTCCCGGAATCTGCTCGATTCTGCCTTCGTAGGCCAGGGTATAAAGCTCTAAATGGTGTTTCCCCATCACTCTGGCGAGTTTTCTTAAGGTTTCGGGGGTGGGGCAAGTGCCTTTAAAGCAAGCCCCTCTCAGCCGAGGCTGCGGCACACCTGACAGGTCAGCCAGACGATTCATGCTGATGCTTTGTTCTTCCAGATATTTCAGAATGAATTGTCCTAGAGG
>CASBQM010000162.1 GCA_949127645.1 Synechococcales cyanobacterium PMM_0036 | reverse complement strand
GCCAAGAGTGAGTTTCTTGCCAACATGAGCCATGAGCTGCGTACGCCGCTTAACGCCATCATTGGCTTCTCTCAGCTTATGACGCGCGATCGCCTCACGCCCCAGCAACACAAGCAGCTCCAGACCATCAACCGCAATGGCGAATACCTGTTGCAGTTGATCAACGATGTCTTGTCGATCGCCAAAATTGAGGCGGGTCGAACCTCGCTCCAAGAAAATTCCTTTGACCTGTATGCGCTGCTGAAGGATATCGAAGAAATGTTTAGTCTGCGTGCCCAGGTCAAAGGCATTCAGCTTTCGTGCCATCGCCATAGCAGCGTGCCGCAATTCATCCAAATGGACGATCGTAAACTGCGCCAAATTCTCACCAACCTACTCGCCAACGCCATCAAATTTACAGAGCAGGGCTTCATCAGGCTTCAGGTGAGCAAGTTGCAAGAGGAAGGCTCTGAGCCGGAGATGCTGCTGTTCACCGTCGAAGATACGGGTTCTGGCATCGCACCTGAAGAAATTGACGGCTTGTTTGATGCCTTTGTGCAGGCTCAGGCAGGTCTTAGCTCTAAGCAGGGAACCGGGTTGGGGCTAACCCTATGTCGGCGTTTTCTAAACCTGATGGGCGGCAAAATTTCTGTTAATAGCCGTTTGGGCAAAGGCTCGGTCTTCCAATTTACGCTGCCCTGTGTGCCCTCCGCTGCTGTTCCAAATCCTAGCCTTTCCCCCAATCAGGCAAAACTAGCGCCTCACCAGCCCACTTATCGGATCTTGGTGGTAGATGATACCGAGGCAAATGTACAGCTCATGGTGAGTTGGCTCACGGCGGCTGGGTTTGAGGTGCAAACTGCCAACAATGGCAAAACGGCGATCGCCCTTTGGGAGACCTATGCGCCGCATTTGATTTGGATGGATATGCGAATGCCCGTCATGGACGGCTTGGAGGCAACTCGTCAAATTCGCGCCAGAGAAGCTGAATTTTATCTATCCCAACCTACGCCTCATCCCTTACCTACCAAAATTATTGCCATTACCGCCACAGTGTTTGAGGAAGAACAGCAGCAAATTATGGCGATCGGCTGCGATGACTTCGTAGGAAAGCCCTGCTCGGAAGCCGTTTTTCTGGAGACAATCCGTCGTCATCTGGATGTTCAATATCTCTATGAAGCGTCAGAGGCTTATGCTCCTATCAAAAGCATTACGTCAGATGTATCGACGTACCTAGATACTTTCCAACAACTGCAATCTCTACACACCATGCCGCCTGAGTGGATTAGCCAACTCAACTGGGCTGCCCGGAGCGCCGACGAAAAAGCGATCGCTCAACTGCTAAAAGCCATTCCAGTAGAGCATCATGGCTTAAGAAAAGCGATCGCCCAGTTGGTCAGCGAGTTTCAGTTAGAACATCTAATCAAGCTAACCCAGCCCCCTCAAAATCGTTAGCCCGGTATCCAAAATCCAAAATCTAAACTTGCTCTTCTCATGCTCCATCTCTCCCAAGGCTTACTCAACCTCCTAACGCTCTGCCCCCGCAAGTTTCAGTACACCTATCTCGATCAGCTGAATGTGCCGATCGCCCCTGAGCAGCAGGAGCGAATCAACTGGGGCAACCGCTTTCATTTGCTGATGCAGCAGCAGGAATTGGGTCTAAAACTTGATTCAGCGGGGTCGCCTGACGATCGGCAGATTTGTCGCTCGGTTGAGGCTTTCATTCAGTCGGTGCCAGAGCTGTTTCCACCAGACTCAGATCCAGCCGCCAGCCGTCAGAGCGAACATGGGCGATCGCTCCATTTCCAGGGCTACTTATTCACCGTGATCTATGACCTGTTGATTCTCGACCCGCACCAAGCACAGATTTTAGACTGGAAAACCTATCCTCGTCCTCAAAAATCCGACTGGCTGCTGCAAAATTGGCAAACTCGCCTTTACCCGTTTGTCCTAGCAGAAACGAGTCACTACACGCCTGACCAGATTTCTATGACCTACTGGTTTGTGCAGCCTTCACCAGATGGACTGAAACCGCAATGCTTCAAATTTTCCTACAGCGAAGCCGACCATCAGCGAACCCATCAGGACTTGACGATACTGCTTGAGCAATTCACAAGTCACTTGCAGCAGTATCAGGCAAACCGTCATCCTTTTCCGCAAACGCTATCCCATAGACCCTGTGAGGTCTGCGCCTTTGCCTTGCGCTGTCAACGCGGACAGCCCCAGCCCCAAGAGGAAGCGTCACTTGTTACGCTAGAGGAAATTCCAGAAGTTGCGCTTTAGCGCTTGCTTCTGTATCACTCCCACCTGCAACTATGGCACACCTCACCCAACGCCATCCCGAAAATATCCAGGGCGATTTTTATGTCGATCGCACCTGTATTGACTGCGATACCTGCCGCTGGATGGCTCCTGAAGTCTTTCATGATACGGGCGACCAGTCTACGGTCTACCGTCAGCCCACCCAGGCAACCGATCGCCTCCACGCCATTCAAGCGCTCTTGTCTTGCCCCACTGCCTCGATCGGCACCGTCGAAAAACCTAGAGATATTAAGCTTGCTCAAGCCAGCTTTCCGATCCTGATCGCCGAAAACGTGTACCACTGCGGCTATCATGCCGAGGCTTCCTTTGGTGCCGCCAGCTACTTTATCTTGCGGGAAGAAGGAAATATTCTGGTAGACTCTCCCCGATTCGCGCCGCCCCTAGTCAAGCGGCTAGAGGAGCTAGGCGGCATTCGCTATCTCTATCTCACTCATCGGGACGACGTGGCTGACCACGAGAAGTTTCGGCAGCATTTTGGCTGCGATCGCATCTTGCACATTGACGATATCGGCAGCGGCACACGCCATGTCGAAATTCAGCTTTCGGGTGTCGATCCGGTACAGCTTGCCGCCGATCTGCTGATCATTCCAGTACCAGGACACACCAAAGGACATACGGTGCTGCTCTACAACACCTTTCTGTTTACGGGCGATCATCTTGCCTGGTCAGACGAACTCCAGCACCTCCAAGCCTTCCGGAATGCCTGCTGGTACTCCTGGAAAGAATTAGGAAAATCGATGCACAAATTAGCAAACTACTCATTTGAGTGGGTTTTGCCGGGGCACGGTCGCCGTTATCATGCCGATCGCGGTATCATGCAGCAGCAAATGCAGCAGTGTTTAACCTGGATGGACACGTAAATCCCAAAATATGGCAGATATTAGCGGATCATGGCTCGGAACCTACTGGCAAGACGAAGCACAAACTCGTTTTGAAGCCACGTTTGTACAAGGTGGAAATGCCCTCAGCGGCGTAATCTTAGACGATAGTCATCTGGGAGAGGCGAACGTAGGCGGAGAGATAATTGGACGCAGCATTCAATTTACCAAGCGCTATGTGGTTGGCTCCCAGCTCTCTATTCGCTACACCGGAACGCTGTCTGAAGACGAGAACTCCATCCATGGTGATTGGAGCATCACCTCTACTCGACGGGGTAGCTTGCAGGGTAAGTGGGAGGCTCATCGGAGTGACAACGATTTGATGGCAGACCTGAAGAACCGTCTCTCTCAGCAAATTCCGGTCGGCATCAAGTAAGGCGTTACTCAACCCATGTTCAATGACAGGAAGACCGGATTCAACAGTAGGATTGACCCGATCGAAAATGATTACTGCCTCGACTTTATCCATTTCCTGAAACCCTGATTTAGCGGTGATTCAGGCATGTCAGATTTTCTCTAGACTTTTCTTGATATCGGTTAAATGCTGGACATCTGAAAAAGTTTGAGAGCCTG
>CASBQM010000161.1 GCA_949127645.1 Synechococcales cyanobacterium PMM_0036 | reverse complement strand
AGTTTGTTCATCCGATCTCTCAAAAATGCTGAACTGACAGGCAGGCAGATTGCGAAACAGATGTTCGCCGCCATCAATGTGCCAGAGATTAAAATCGCCCCGAGACGATCGCCCTATGCATCCCGCCCCAAAGCCGCCCAACGGCATCCCGTGCCATGCGCCATCGTCAATGTTGCTGGAATAGCGCACGGTGTAAGGATTTATCCAGCCCAGACCGATTGCCCGACTCCAGACACAGCTTGGAATACTGGGATTTGCAGATGTAGAAGAGGAGTAGGATTCGGTCATTTCACGATTTTACTCAACTTCACGATTTTACTCAGTCTCATGATTTTACTCAGTCGTGGCTCTCAAAAGGTGAAAGATGCCAATTTATTAGCGCCTTATCGTCTAGCCTTGAGAATCTACGGTATTCTTATCGAGATAGGTGGCAATGCTAAGCTAC
The DNA here is from genome assembly GCA_949127645.1 of Synechococcales cyanobacterium PMM_0036. Classification (GTDB taxonomy): domain Bacteria; phylum Cyanobacteriota; class Cyanobacteriia; order Elainellales; family Elainellaceae; genus Drouetiella. The sequence goes on along the minus strand of CASBQM010000161.1, from coordinate 9,147 downwards.
AACTGTTAAAATCTCCATAAATCGATAAGATTACGATTAGAAAACTACGCTAACGGCATCCTACGCAGAAGTTCAGGTTATTGAATCCACGATTCTTAGCGGCTCTGGTTGCCCTCTAGCCGCCTCGCATACCACTGACGTACTCTACTCAACAGAACTATGCAGATTATTTCGTCGCATCGCCTTGAGTCAGAAATCATACAACCCGCAGCCAGAACGGCACACCTGGCAAATGCCAACTCGCCAGAGCCGATGTTTTACTACTTCGCCTACGGCTCCTGTATGTGCCCAGTTGACTTGAAGCGATCGCTCGGCGAAAACACGCATGGGTATGTGCTGGGCGTAGCGACCTTGAGAGGCTACCGACTGGGATTTTTCCGGCGATCGCAGCGGAGAAACTGTGGTGTATTGGATATTGTCAGAGACAGTGGCTCTGTGGTGGAAGGCGTATTATATCGGCTGCCTTTGCGATTGAGCGATCGCTTAGATGAGCGGGAGGAAGGCTATAGCCATGAAGCGATCGAGGTCTACAGCCAAGGACAGCGATTTACCAATGTGCGAACCTATACGGTAATCGAGAAGCTTGCTGAAGAACACGCACCTAACGACTGGTACTTTAACGTGGTGCTACGGGGCGCAGTCACCTGTGGTTTGCCAGAGCAATATTGCTGGAATTTATTTCACCATATGCACCAACTTCAGCAGCGAGGCTTCGATCAACCTCAAGTGCTGAAACCTAGTCTAACTTGTCTTACCCACCCCAAAACCGTCAGTGAAGTGACACCTAATGTGGGATGCGTTAGCGCAGCGTAACGCATCTCAAAGCCTTAGAAATGATGCATTACACTATCGCTAACGCATCCTACAATAATGTACTCATATAGATTTGGTATGAGCAAAATTAAGGGTGAGCAAAATTAAGAAATTCACATTCATCCCGTAATGTCATAAGGTGAATTGAATTCAAAGGATAGATTGTTACATGACCCGTAAAACTGAGGACAGAACTGACAAAATTATCAGTCAGATGATTCAGTATTTAGAGACTGTTTTAGAGCAACCTCACGCCATATTCGGGGGACTGCCCATCTGCCCTTTCGCCAAAAAAGCCAGACTCCAGAACAAAATTCTTTTTAAAGTGATGACGCTTCAAGCTGTCGAATTAGCGTTGAATGCTGACCTGATGCAGGCGATCGAAGAATTTTATGCCGCAGCTTGCTACGAAGTCATGCTAGTCATTTCCCCTGATACTGAGGCACTGAGCGTTCACCAGGTTGATCAGTTGGTCATCAATCTCAATGAAAAGCTTGCCTTTCTGGAACTAGTGGTATTTGGCGGACATCCTGATGACAACTTCAACATTCAGGGCGTGCGGACAAGACAAGAACCCTACATCAATCTGACAGTGCAGCCCCTTGAGATCTTGAAAGCTGCTTCCAGGAATCTGCAAGAAACAAACTATTATCAGCACTGGTCTTCAGAAAATCTGCGGGACATTGGATTTAGAAGTCGAGGATTTAGGGAGCGCGATTAAGGTGGTCGCGCCATCCGCTCATGTTCAAAGAGTTGAGTTAGTTTGAATGACCGCCTGAGCAAGACCAGATAAATTTCAGTGGAAGTGCGATATAAATGCTACTTCGAGTTCAGTGGAGATACCGAAAAAATATGTCCTCTGAACTCCTCAAACCCTTAGAAACCCTGAACTTTACCTTATCTACACGATCGATGGTGATCACTTGAAGAGTCAGGGAATGATGAATACATTGAACCACCCTCGAAACTAGACCGAATGGGTGGCTAGTACCGCAAATGCAAGGATGAGGGTGTCATGTTAAGCCCTGATATGAAGTTGTCCTGTCGATTAGATCATGAACCCACGTCCGAATGGGAGCAGCAACGTCTGCGAATTTTAGAGAAAATGGGGCTACTAGAGCTAGAGAGCGTTCCAGTATTTGAGGAAGCCACCCAAACGGCTGCCCATTTTTTGGATGCACCCATCTGCATTTTGGGCGTACTGGATAGCGATCGCCATCTATTCAAATCTGCCGTAGGTCTGTCTCGGATTGGGCTAATGAATAGTATGGCAACCTCCCGTCAGTTGCCTCGGTCAGAATCATTCTGCACCTATGTAGTAGACAGTCAGCAAGTTTTAGCCATTTCCGATACTGCCGCTAATCCTGTTTTTGCCAATAGTTTGCTAACGCAGCGCTATGGCATTTGCTCTTACTTGGGTGTGCCTTTGATGACTTCAAAGGGAGATTGTGTGGGGACTTTAGCCGTCATGGGATTAAGTCCCCGCGACTTTACCAACAAAGAAATTCAGCTCTTGCAGCTCACAGCCCGCTGGAGTATGAGCGAATTTGAGCGCGATCGCCTTCTCAAGTCTCAGGAGGAGGCGCATCTGCCCGTCGTTCTGTCTAGCCTTAAGGTCTCCCCAAAGGATTTAGCAGTTCCATCCTCTGTGCAAACTTCTGCGAAGACCAGCCTAATTTCGCAAATGACGCAGGAACTCTGTACTCCGCTGACCTCAATTTTGGGGATGGCAAGTGTTTTGAGTCAGGGCATCTACGGTTCGCTTTCTAGCAAGCAAAAAGAATATATTGAAATCATTCATAACAGCGGGCAGCATTTGCTGTCTCTAGTCAATGAAATTACAGAGTTAGGCGCATTAGATGATAGTACGCGATCGCTCACTCTCACCTCAGTCGATATTGAAATGCTGTGTCAACAGGCGATCGCTGCTCTCAAGCAGGCGGCTCAACGACGCGAACAGCAGATTCAGCTCACGACAGAACCCGGCAATCGAGTCTGGCTTCTCGACAAAGACAGAGTGCGCCAAATGCTCTACCATCTGGTCTTCAGCGTCATCCAGTCTTCCAGTGCCGATAGCGTTATTCGGATTCATGTTTCTCGTCGTCAAGCTTCTCTCAACCTGACGATATGGACTTCTCATCCTTGGCTAGGAGATGGCTTGCCTCAAGCAGAGCTTGTAGCGCTGCACTCGTCTTCCCACTCCAGCAGTTCGGTGCGAAGTCATAAAACTTTCCTGGGGCGATCGGCTGTAGATGAGTCGGCATTTTTCAATGGGCAATCGACTCAAGAATCTACCGTTCAGGAGTTAACGAATCTATTGAGGGTAGATGGCTCCCGTCAGAGTTTAGGGCTGAGTTTGAGTCATCAGTTGGCAGAGGTTCATGGAGGATCAATATCCATTCGCGGTTCCGCAGAAGATGGCTACCGCTATGTGATTAAGCTACCTCAGATGCAGGCCGAAAAAGAGGCTTAGGCATGAGTATAGAGAGCGGCTGGAGGCTGAGTAAAATATCTAACGCCAGCGCATTCTGCCATTCGATCTGATCGCCCCATCAAGATTGGTTCCTTCTAGATTGGCTCCCTCTAAGTGACTTCCTTCCAAATGTGCCCCTTTGAGATTGGCGTTTCTCAGATCAGCCTTTTCCAGGTGGGCTTGACGAAGATTAGCACCTCTTAAATCAGCCTTAGTCAAGTCGGCTTCAACTAGCATTACTCTCTCTAAGCAAGCTCCCTGCAAATTAACTCCATTTAAGCAAGCGCTCTTGAATACTCTCTCCCCTGAACTGTATCTCGTTAGCAATTCACGAGCGCTGTCTACAGGTTGATTAAACATTGTATTTGTGCGGTAAGGCTGCCGCATATATGAGCTGAAGCTCTGCTATAGGGGACAAAGGTAATTTCTGCTTAGCCAAACTCCCTTCAAGCCTCTAAATTGTAGACGTTTATTGAATCCTCACTGCTTGCGCTCTTGTGATTCGACACAAAACCCTAATTTGCGCTCTGCTGAGTATAGGTCTATGCAGCTTAGGCAATTACCTCAGATTCAGTCTGGGCGATCGCCAGTAAAGTTTTCACCACCGAGTCAGGGTTAAGACTAATGCTGTCAATCCCTTGCTCCACCAAAAACTTGGCAAACTCTGGGTAGTCGCTGGGTGCCTGACCGCAGATTCCAATCTTGCGACCCTTTGCCTTTGCCTTTTGAATGACGACACGCACCATTGTTTTGACGGCTTCACTGCGCTCATCAAACACGTGCGCCACTAGGGAAGAGTCACGATCGACTCCCAAAGTCAACTGCGTCAAATCATTGGAGCCGATCGAGAAGCCGTCAAAGATTTCGCTGAATTCGTCGGCAAGAATGACGTTGCTAGGCAACTCGCACATGACGTAGACCTGCAAACCGTTTTCGCCCTGTACTAGCCCATGTTTCGCCATTTCTGCCAAGACTTTTTGCCCTTCTTCAGGAGTACGGCAAAATGGAATCATGGGAATTACGTTAGTCAAACCCATCTCATCCCGAACGCGCTTCATCGCCTTGCACTCTAGCCCATAAGCCTCGCTATACTTGGGGTCATAGTAGCGAGAGGCACCCCGCCAGCCTAGCATCGGATTTTCTTCATCTGGCTCAAACTGTCTGCCGCCGATTAAGTTGGCATATTCATTGCTCTTCAAATCCGACATCCGGACAATCACCGGATTTGGGTAAAAGGCTGCCGCCAGTTTGCTAATGCCCTGAGCCAGCTTGTCTACAAAGAAGTCGGGTTTGTGGGCGTAGTTCGCCGTAAGTTGAGAGATCTCCCACTTGGCTCCCTTATCCCGAAGCTGGTCAAAATAAATCAGGGCAAGGGGGTGAATTTTAATCTGGTTGGCGATAATGAACTCCGATCGCGCCAGCCCTACTCCACTAGAAGGCAGCGCAGCCAGAGAGAATGCCTCTTGGGGATTGCCGACATTCATCAAAATTTTGGTGCGGATCTGGGGCAGTTCATCCAGATGCAGCTCCTCAACTTCGTAGGGCAATAGCCCAGCGTAGATTCTGCCTTCATCACTGTCAGCACAAGAAACCGTGATTTCTTGCCCATCTTGCAGGGTATCGATCGCATCTCCACAGCCCACCACTGCCGGAATACCTAGCTCACGGGCAATGATTGCCGCATGGCAGGTGCGTCCGCCCTGCTTGGTCACTAGCGCACTCGCTTTTTTCATAATCGGCTCCCAGTCAGGATCGGTTTTATCGGCAACCAAAACTTCTCCAGGCTGAAACTCGTCTAGGCGATCAACCTGCGTTAGCACCCGTACCCGACCTTGCCCGATCAAGTCCCCCACGGCTCGCCCGGTGAACAGCGGCTCTGGCGGATGGGCATCCTTGAGCTTGTAGGTGCATAGGATGTTGCCCGACTTACGCGACTGCACGGTTTCTGGACGAGCCTGGACGATAAACAGCTCTCCTGTATGCCCATCTTTTGCCCATTCCATATCCATCGGCGTGTCGCCGCCATGCACGCTGGAGTAATGATCTTCGATCACGCAAGCCCATCGCGCTAGGGTGAGAATTTCCTCATCGCTCAGAGCAAACTTTTGGCGATCGCTCTCCTCTACGGGCACGTTTTTCACCAGCTTGCCGTCTTGCTCGTCATACACCATCCGCATATCTTTACTGCCCAGCCGTTTCTCTAGAATCGGCTTAAATCCAGCCTTGAGCGTTGGCTTAAAGACATAGTATTCATCTGGGACAACGGCACCCTGCACCACGTTTTCGCCTAGTCCGTATGCTGCTGTAATCAGCGCCGCGTTTTTAAAGCCTGTCTCGGTGTCGATTGAAAACATCACGCCAGCGGTGGCTAAATCCGATCGCACCATTTTTTGTACGCCCACAGACAGCGCTACATCCAGGTGATCGAAGCCTTGGGTCACTCGGTAGGAAAGGGCGCGATCGGTGAACAAAGAGGCAAAGCAGCGATGGCACGCTTCTAGGACTGCGCTCACACCCTGGATATTTAGATAGGTTTCTTGCTGTCCGGCAAAGCTAGCGTCTGGCAGGTCTTCCGCCGTGGCGCTAGAGCGAACGGCTACATCAAGAGCATCAAGATCTGTCGCCCGATCTGCCCCATAGCGCTGAGAGAGCTGAAGATAAGCTGCTGTGATGGCATCTTCTAACTCGGTTGGAAAGGGAGTATGGAAAACGAGCGATCGCGCCTGCTTGCCCCGCTCCTGCAAATTAGGAATGTTATCTACATCTAAGTCCGACAAAAGCTGCCGCAGCCGTGGCTCCAATCCTGCGTTTTCAATGAAGTAGCGAAAGGCGTAGGCAGTGGTGGCAAACCCCGTCGGCACATTCACCCCTTTAGACATAAGCTGCCCAATCATTTCTCCTAGCGAGGCATTCTTGCCGCCTACCAGGTGAATATCTGCAATACCCACTTCTTCAAACCAAAGAACCAAAGACTTTTCCCTAGAACCCTGAGTAATTGGGTTTGCGCTGGGTTTATGGGCAATAATCATGAATCTGCTCCTGACACGAATTGCAACTAAAAGCTTGCGATGAGGCTTGCGGTAAGCCCAAATTATGTGGGTTTGAATTATGAGAAATCGATCGCTCCATACAGCTCTGTAGCGACAAAAGCTGAACAGTAATCTAACCTCTAACCTACTCCAACTCCAGGATGTATGGCTCGCAAAACTGAATTACCACTCAGCAACACAGTAAGTCAACGCTAGCGCATCCTTAAAAGAATCAGGGTTGTTTATGCAGATTTGTAACGCTATTCTCAGGGTGGCGATCGTATTTCCCTCTTTCGACAGAGCAGTTGTGACACTTTGAATCATTTGACTCTAATCAACTTACTTGAACCGTGTCAGTCAGTACTGCCCATTCCAGACGTAATCTGCCCATAATGTGACAAAGGATGAAGGAGAAACTGGAGTGAATGCAGCGGAGCAAGCGATCGGTCTAGACTTAGCAACCAAAATTGCGGCTGTCGTGACTCTGTTTAAGGCGCAATTTCCTGATGCGCGGGCAGACCTGAAGCCTTGGGCAAATGATCTCGCCACACGAGAACAGACCGATCCTGACTCTATCGATATTGGCTTTCATTTACCGGGCTGGAGTCGCTCGATTCAAAGCCGCAGCATTTTAGTGCAAATTCGTTTCTACAGTGATTCAGTAGAAAAGTCTCGACGGGCGATCGGTCTAGAGGTATCAGGGTTTACGCATCTGGGCGAACAGTGGCGGCTGTCCACCATCAAAGACTGGCAGTTTGTCGGGTCTGCGGAGCCTACAGATGAGGTCAAAGAAAAGCTGAAGCTCTTCTGTAGGCAGATTTTTGAGCTATTCAATGGTGGCGATGCTAAGGGGTAGCGCTTGCAGGTTGCGCTGAGGCGGACTGTGCTGAGGTGGACTGTGCTGAGGTGGACTGCGCTGAGATTAGAGCATCAGCGATCGGCAATTCATCAAGCAGCGCGCCTTCTTGATAGATCGCCAAATCAAACCAAAAGGTGGTGCCAGTCCCCACTTCGCTGACTAAATGCACCTGACTATGGTGCTTTTCGATAATATTACGAACGATCGACAGTCCTAACCCCGTGCCCTCTAAGGTATGGACGCGGTTTTCGACTCGAAAGAACCGATCGAAAATAGCCTGCTGATCTTCTGGGTCAATGCCGATCCCCGTATCGACAACCTCAATCCGTACGTGCGTAGGCTGTTGGTGGCTGGGCTGATGATGGCTGGGCTGCTGGTGGCTGGGCTGCTGGCTAGGTTGAGTAAGCTCCTGCTCCAAAACATAGGCACGAATAGTCACAGAGCCACCCGACTCCGTGAACTTTAGCCCATTCCCCACCAGGTTAGAGAACACTTGCAGCAGCAAATCATAGTTACCCAATACAGAAGGCAGATTGGGCTGAATATCCTGCATTAGCTCAATGCCTTTGTCTCTAGCGTTGAGGCGGTGGGTTCGCAATGTCTGCTCGATCGGCTGAACAATCTCGACAGGTTCAAGGTTGTAGCGGCGGTGAGACTCTAGCTTAGACAAATCGAGAACGTCATTAACCAGACGAGTGAGGCGATCGGTCTCTCGGTTAGCCGTTTCTAAGAACTCGCGTTTCTCAACCTCGCTCAAATCTTCGCCGTATTCGTGCAGCGTTTCGATAAACGACTTGATGTTAAATAAAGGCGTACGCAGCTCGTGGGAAACGTTGCTAATGAACTGGCTCTTAGCCTCATTTAGCTCCACTTCGCGGGTAATGTCTTGGACTGTAATGGCAATGCCACGAATGTTTTCACGGTACTGATCAAATACTGTGTTTAGCAAAATTCGCACGGTGCGACTGAGCGGCTCAGGAATAGTAATGCGATATTCTGCGCCGTCCTTTAGCTCGTTAGAGGCGCTGCCGGAAGCCAACTGGTAGAGGGGGCGAGTCAACTCTACTTTGACGGCATTGGGCAGTTGATACAGCACATTCTTACCAATGATTTCCTCATGGCTCTCCCAGCCAAAAATTCGCTGAGCCGTGGGATTCGTGAGGATAACGTTCATGTCGGTATCCAGCAAGACTGCCCCATCGGCGATCGTCGATACTAGGGTTTCCAGCTTAGCTTTCTCGGCAGTTAGCTCGTCAATATTCTGCTCGTCATAGCTTTCCAGCCGTTCCGCCATTTCATTAAAGTTGAGAATTAGCTCTCCCAACTCGCCACGCACGGGCAGATCGACTCGCTGCCTGAAATTTCCGGCGGCAATATTTTTCACGCCCAGCAGCAGTTCTTTGATCGGCTTAGTGATAATCAGGGCATTAAACACGGCTCCCAAAATTACCATTACCCAGATCGAGATAAATACGGCGATCGTTACATCCCGAGTCAGATGAGAAGAGGCAACTACCGTGGGATTGGGGTTAATACCGATCGCCATTACGCCCAGATATTTGCCATTGTGATTCAGCGGCACAAACACATCCGTAACCTCGCCATCAGGCGTAATGTGCTGCCGCACCATTGGCTCCTCGACATTTTCAGCATAGTTCTCAGGAAGCTGAATCCGCCGCTGAATCGTCAGGGAATTCTGAACCTCAGATTCTGAATAGGGAATACCAAAGAAAATCTCGCCGTCTTCGTCCGCATAAATCATGTAGCGAACGCTGGAGGTGCTGCCGAAGAAGCTGTGGGAAAACCGAGCAAGCTCCGTACGGTTGCTCTCGCTGACCAGAGGAGCGACGTTAGCTGCCAGTAAAAGTCCTAAATCTCGCCCAAATCGAGTGTCGTTCAGGCGGGCATCCTGCTGAATCGTATTGACTGCCCAAAAGGTCAGACCGCTCATCAGCAGTGACACCACTAAAGTT
>CASBQM010000160.1 GCA_949127645.1 Synechococcales cyanobacterium PMM_0036 | reverse complement strand
GCTAGCGCTGGCATTGGGCGTTGGGTTTAGCTTCTATTTCCTCAATCGCAAGGAGCGCAAATTTGGTCGGGCACTCTTGCTAACCTTTGGGGGTCTAGTGCTAGGGATTTTGATCGGCATACAGCTTGGTCGGCTGGCAAGCGGATTATTCGCGGCTCAGCCCTCCATGGTTCCGTTCTCCATAGAGAGTTTTGCCGCGATCGTCACCTTCGTGATTTTGTGGCTAATCAGCAGCTTTTTGCGCTAACTGAACCGCGCTATTCTGACAAGCCTGGCTGCAACCGATCCACCTGTTTGCCTCGGTAGAGTGCGACGAGCGACCCGATCGCAAACTTCACCACCGTATCGCCCACCAAAATAGAGGCAATCACGGCAGGTGGAAATCCTTCAGCGCCCCAGAAGGCAATCAGCGTAAATAGCAGCGTGTCTAGGGGCACCGAGACGGCATTGCTACCCGTCACCCGCACTAGCCAGGAGCGTTTGATTAGACGCTGATAGATCTCGGTGTCGGCTGTTTCTGCCAATACGATCGCCAAAAAAGAAGCGAGAATAATGCGCATAGGCACACCCAGCACTAGGCTCATCAGCACATTTGCACCCGCCGCAACGGCAATGGCTCGGTATATATAGCGTCTGCCGTACTGATGGAGGCGATCGCGCTGAGTAAACGTTACGCCAAAGATAAAGGTGCCGATAGCCGCCTGACCGTAAAACGGAAAGGGGATAAACCAGGTGGCAGTATAGTTGGCTCCCAGCACCGCTAGGATATAAATCAGGCTATTGATAAGCATGGGCGATCGTCCTAGAGAAATTTCAGACCCTCTAGTTTAGCGCCTGAATCACCCTTTTCAGAGGACAATCTTAATTAGAATCGTCTGGATCGTCCGATCGCAGTTTGGGTGCTGTCGGCTTGGGAAATTTCGTCAGCAGACCTGCCCTAATCGCAAAGCCTACTTCAGTAGACTGGGTAGCAGGAGCTGAGGCTGCTTCTCCGGGTAAAACTGTGGACTGATGACACAGCACCGTCAGCACACAGGAGCAGAGCGCCAAAACCATAAAATCTAGGTTGCCGCCAGACTGAAGCCAGTGTATCAAGTACGGCGTCTCGGAAAGCTTAGGGGACAGTCTAAGGGATGAATTGGATTCCATAGACTTAGAGGACGGATGTAAGACCAGATCGGCAGCGGATGCAGAATAGAGAGGCAACGCAACAGGCAATTCCTCCATGAAGGGCCTGAGTGCCTGTCGATCGCCATAGTTCGGCTGTTTTTTCCTGTCGTTGTTCACGTTTCTACACCTCGATTTCTAGCCATTGTGATCTTCTAGCCATTGTAATTTTCTAGCCATTGTAATTTTTAGCCATTGTGACCCTTGCTGGGATGAGAACGGGGATGAGCAAATAGAGACGATCGCGCTTTAATCACACATCTATGAAGAACATCTCCCTTTGATATAGATTGCCCGATCCTGCGATCGAAGTTGCAGTTTAGCACCAGTCTATATCTCTTGATCAAAATCCCCTTATTCAATAAACGCTATTGTTAGCAAAATTGTTGCCATAAAGCTGGGCAGATAACCGAACTTAATTGCTTGATTATTTGGTTAACACACTAGGCTAATTTGCGAACCCTGCTCTGTTTTGTAGACCTCAATCCGAGTCTGGAACGCCTCTTTGAGATGAGGCATATGGGTAACGGTAAGAATACAGGCAAAGTCAGTAGCGATCGCGTTAATGGCGTTAATGAGGCGATCGCATCCTGCCTCGTCTTGGGTGCCAAAGCCTTCGTCAATGACCAAAAGCTGGAGGGCAGTGCCCGATCGCTGAGCCAAAAGCCGCGCCAAAGCCAACCGAATGGCAAAGTTGATGCGGAACGCTTCACCGCCTGAGTAAGTTTCGTAGGGTCGCGTTCCCTGAACATCGCTGATCAAGATATCAAGCGTGTCAATTAACTTTGTAGCGTCGCGCTGTGACCCTTTGCGGGCGCGCTGGGTGACAAACTGGACGTGGAGCTGGTTGGCGCTCAGCCGGCCCAAAATCTGGTTGGTTTCGGCTTCTAGCTGCGGCAGGACATTTTCAATCATCAGCGCTTGCAGCCCGTTTTTGCCAAAAGCCTGGGCAAGTTCCTGGTGAATTCGCATCTGATGTCGGGCAGTTTGGAGCTGAGCGCTTACGGCAGAATGCTGAGTTTTTAGGGTGTCAAGCTGTTGGCGCTGCTGCTGAACTCGACCTAGCTGAGAAAGGCGATCGTCCAAATGCTGACGCTGCTGCTGAATTTGCTGTTCTAATGCTGCAACGGCTAAGTCTGCATCAGGAGCTTGCTGGATCTCTTGCTCTAGAGCCTGGACATGGGCAGTCAAGCTCTGAAGCGCCTGTTTGCGGCTGCTCCAGAGTGTGTTTAACTCCTGTACCTGCTGCTGAACTTGGGGATAGTGCTGCTGCGCCTGGATCAGTTCCCGATAGCGAAGCTGCCAGGGTTGAGCTTGCCGTAAAGACTGCCGCAATGCCGTGTGTTGCTCTAAGTCATAGCCGATCGCTCCCATTTGCTGCTCCAGATGCTCAATTTGCCGTTGCAGAGGCGATCGCGTCAGGTCGGTTAACTGCTGCTCTAGCTGAATCAATGCTGTTTCCAGGGCGGGCTGGCGATCGGCAATTTGCGCCTGTCGCTTTTGGGCTTGCTTCACTTCGGCTTGCTTAATTTCTGCCCATCGCCAGCGATCGACCTGTCCTCGGGCAAGGGCATGGTTTTTGTCGTCGTAGCTTAACTGGAGGAGGCTTTGCTCTAGGAGGCGCAACTCCTGAAGCTCAACGGCGTAGTCTTGCTGCTGAAGCGATCGCTCAATCTCAGCTTGTTCGGCGGCAATCTGCTGTAGACGAACCTGATTCTCAGTCGCGCCCTGCAACTGCTCTTGCAGCTTTCCCCGGCGCTCGATCAACGCCTCACGCTGGGATAGCTCTTTGTCTAACTCTCGATATTCCTGCCGCAGAATTTTGATTTCACGATCGGAGGTCGTCAACTGTTCGCGGAGTACCCAGATTTGGTTGAGGGTGTCTTCATGCTCGGCACGGTGTTTTTGCAGCACTAACTGCCAGTGGGGTTCGTCGAGAGGGCGATCGCACAGGGGACAAGGGGGATAAGAAGAGGGGGATAGGAAGGGTGAAAGCATTGCTAATTCACCTGATCCTGCAAAGGTTTCAGAATCTCTTTCGTGGCGATGCTCTGCGTAATGCTCTAATGCGCCGACGGGCTGCGGTTCTCGTCCTACCTCCTTTTGCAGCATGAGCAGCTTGTGATCTAGCTCAGATAGGTCACGTTCGCATTCGCGCTGCTGTTCTTGAAGTCGTTCTAAAAAGGTGCGCCGCTCAATGCCTTTGTCTCGAACTTTTTCCTGATAGGCGCGCCGCTGTTCTAGATGCTCAATTTGTTCGGCAAGGGTAAGGACGGCTTGGTGAAGCTGGGGCTGCCGCTGCTGTTGGGTTTCAAGCGATCGCCTCAAGGACTGAAGCTCCTCTAATCGGGCGATCAGCCGGGTCTGGGCGCGATCGACCTGAGTCTGAAGCTGCTGGCGACGTTGCAGTAGAGGAGTTGCCTTCATTTGTAGATGGTCGAGTTCGGTCAGCCGCATTCGAGCCTGTCGCAACTGCTCTAAACCTGCCTCTATTTCACTAGATTTAGTCAAGGTTTGCTGAATCTCTTGCTGCTGTTGATGCAACGCCTCTAGCTGAGCCTGAACCTGCTGAAGCTGTTGGGTCAGGTGGCTTTCTTGTTCGGTTTTTTGCTGCTGAAGCTGCTGAAGCTGATTGTGCAGGGTTTGATGAGTCTGGAATTTTTCCGACTGGGTTTCTTC
>CASBQM010000159.1 GCA_949127645.1 Synechococcales cyanobacterium PMM_0036 | reverse complement strand
GCCCATGAGTCTGCCTGTCTGACCGTGGGTTTGATGGGCGATCGCCACCAGAGCCGTGCCTTCAGAGCGTTCTCGAATACTTTGCGCGACCTCATCAGGACGGTGGGTCTTTTGATAGCTCAAATTGAAAATGACCGTTAGTCCTCCCACCAAACTTAAGAAAATCACCAAAACTACGACCTTTCTGCTGCTGGTACGGATCAAGCTAAGCAGCACTGGAGACACCTGATCGGCAGCAGCAAAAGCCACGCGAGTAGCCACATCCCAACTGCTAGCCAGCCCTGCCCCAACCAACACCATGACGGCGGGAAAGTAGACAAAATTATAGCGAAAGGCGCTCGTAAGATTGGTGCTGAGGAGGTAAGTGATGATGAAAAAGAGGGCGATCGCTCCTATCACAAAGCTTGAGAGGCTCAAGACTCCTAGCCGCCGATTGCGCTCTAGGTTTTGTACCTTAAGTCCGCGATACAGTTTGGGCAATGTCCATATCACCATGAAAATCAGTAGAATTCCTGAGGCAATGATAATAGGACGCGATGTCGCCTGAATAGGCAGTAAATAAAGCATCGTTACCCAACCCGCCGCCGCCTGAGCCAAAGGCTCTAGCCAAACCGTGCCGGAGCGATCGCCCTGCCGAATCCATCGAGTCAGTTCGCTATCCTGAATTTCTTGCAGCATAGGGAGCCAGACCAGACCCGTAACGATTGTGCCAGCCACTACCGCCCAAATTCTTTGCCAATGCGTCGCCGGATGCCAAATGCCTCGCTCTCGCCAGCTTTGCACCATGCCCATTACCGAAATCACTAGCGCTTCGGCACCCAAAGTTAGGCTAAAAAAGTAGTGGGTGGCAATTCCTAGACCGTTCACCATCACCCAAATGCCGCAAACTTTCCAGGGGAGGGGGGTGCGATCGCGGATGGCTCTGGCAGCGAGGACAAGGCAGCAGAGAGAAGCCGTTACCCACAGTACTGACAGCGTATAGTGTCGCGCTTCTTGAGCCAAGTAGATGCCAAACGGAGAAACCGCCGTTAGCAGAGCGGCAACCTGTCCTGCCAATCGTGATCGAAAAGCAAATCGGCTCAGAATATAAGCCGCAGGAATGGACAAAGCTCCTAGTAAAGCGGGGAGCGATCGGGCTGCCTCCGGCGAAACTAACCCTTCAGCAGTTGCCGGAAACAATTTCAGCCAAAAATGTGCCAGCACAAAATAGAGTGGCGGATGGTTGCTCTCGCCAAACAGATGCGTAAAAACAGAGCCAATGTCGTTCTGTGAGGGCTGTAGCGGTTCTAAAAGTTGAGCTGTGGTCAGAATTTGATCGGAAGGAACCGTTAGGAAACTGTTGCCTAGGCTAAAGACGATCGTAGAAAACTCGTCAGTCCAGAGGGGCTTAGTCGTGAGATTGATAAACCGCAGTAACAGACCGATCGCTGTCCAGAGCAATAGCAGCAGCAGGTGAAAGTAGCGACTCCGGGATGCTTTCACGCTTTGTCCTCAATCTTAGATAATCTCCCCTGGTCAAAGGTATACAGGTCAAAGGCGAACAGGCTTTTCATGCTTTTTCCCCATAGCCTAACTGCCACCGCTCTATGCCTCCATCACAGAGCAAGGAAAGATTGTCGAGCGTGATCGTCCAATTAAAGCAGCGATCGCCCAGACAGCCGACTACCTCAGAGAGCTGTGGCAACGCCAAGTCATAGACTAACGTAATATGCGGTATCCAGGCATCGGGGTGGTAGTGATGCGAGACTTCTGAGCTAATAGGGGCTAGAGCCTCCCAGATCCGCTGATGAAAATCCGTCAGGCTGCGGCTGCGGACGACTGGAATATGTAAAATCGGCCGCTCTCCAGTGAAAAACCCTAAACCTGAAGTCAAGATCTGGATAGGAGGACAATCTCGGCTGAGATGAGCCATAATCAGCCGCAAAGCCGATACGTCGTACTTCTCGGCTACTTGGAAAGAAATGTGAGGACAGGCAGCAATAGAGACATCTAATTTGCTGAATTCATCTCTCAAGCGATCGATCGCTTCACAATGTTGACGATCCAGCAGCGCAACAACCCCATCCATGCCCTTAAATACCTTTCTCTTCTTTGATCAGCAATAGCATTGCCTCAGTCAAGACATCATAATCTGCCAGCGTGTTGTAAATCTGGGCAGAAACACGAATTAACCGATTTGTAAAACCCTGCCACGGAATAATTGGAACTTCTATATGCTGCCGGAACAATGAAGCTTGTAGGCGTTCAGCAGAGCCATTGGGCAAAGGCACTACTGCCATAGAGCCAATCATTGCGTCTGGACAAGGCGGCTCAACGTCTAGAGCCTGACATAGCGCCGCCCTAGCAGTCAGAACCATAGCTCGGTTGTGCTGCCTCAGCGCGTCCCATCCTCCAGGCAACAGAGAACCCATAAATTGGATCGCCTCTGGGATACAAAGGTAGGACGTGGGGTCAGCGGTGCCCGTCCAGTCAAACTCTAGCCGAAATCGAGAGCGATCGCTCCGAGGCGAGTTTGCCCCATGGCTAATGGTCAGCGGTCGCAGGTGGCTGTGGCGATCGGCTTGAACGTACAGAAAAGCAGCTCCCTTGGGCGCACAAAGCCATTTGTGGCAGTTCCCCGTGTAGTACGTTGCACCCAGCGCTTTCAGGTTTAAGTTAATCATTCCAGGCGCATGGGCACCATCCACCAAAACCTCAATCCCTGCCTCTGTGAACTGGCAGATCAAAGGCTGTAGAGGAAAAATCAGACCCGTTTGGCTCGTAACGTGATCGATTAACAGCAGCCGCGTTCGGGACGACACCTGATCGAGAATAGCGGCGATCGCCTCTTCGGGAGCCTCAATCGGGAAAGGCACCTCTGCCACCACGATCGTTGCACCGCTGACTTGCGCTGCAAAATCAAGGGCATTGCGGCAGGCGTTGTATTCGTGATTGGTGGTGAGCAGCTCATCTCCGGGTTGTAGCGCTGCTCGATCGGCACTGGAGACACAGAGCGATCGCAAAACCGTATTTACGCCCGTAGTCGCATTTGGGATAAAGGCTAAATCTGCGGCGTCAGCTTTTAGAAATGTTGCCAAATCCTGCCTAGCTGTATCCAGGAGCGGCTCTAGCTCCAGCGCAAAAAATCTGACTGGCTCTCGCTCCATCTGCGATCGCAGGACTTGCTGCCGCTCCAATATTGCTAGAGGACAGGCACCAAACGAGCCGTGATTGAGAAAAGTGATAGCTGGATCAAGCGACCAGAGCGATCGCCAATCTCGGTTTACAATATCACTTTCGCCTATATCCAAATCTTCCACAGGCTGCTTCGAGTAGCGAGTCATCGTTACAACTTTTGACCTTCTACAATTCAGCGCCTTAAAACTCCCCAGGCTGGATTCGAACCAGCGACCAATCGATTAACAGTCGATCGCTCTACCACTGAGCTACTGAGGAACGCGAGTCTTATGATAGCGAGAATTGAGGCACTTT
>CASBQM010000158.1 GCA_949127645.1 Synechococcales cyanobacterium PMM_0036 | reverse complement strand
GGGTAGTGTCCCTCTAACGGGGTAGAGGGGGAAAGCTTAAAACCGAGGGCATGATTCTTTGACAAACGAGAGTCAAGGAGTCAAGCCAATGGATATGCGAACGTGTCATTGTCGGAACAAACGATGTGAGGAGTGCGGCAGAATGGGCGATGAATCGAAGTTGCGACGGTGGGGCAACGATGGCGGTGGTGAACCGCGGTTGAGGTGTGATGGGTGCAGGAAGATTCACGACGTGCGCGAAGGCACCGCCTATGCAGGGATACGAACCGATCTGAAGACATACGAGTTGGGAGCAAAACTGTTGGCTGAAGGGGTCAGTATCCGCGCGACAGGGCGCATTCTGGAGATGGACAAAGACACAATTTGTGAGTGGGTGGCTCAACTGGGCGAGCACTGCGCCAAGATCGCGACGTATCACTTTCGCAAGCTTCATCTGACTGAATGCCAACTGGATGAACTGTGGACATTTGTGTTCAAGAAAGAAGCTCAACTGACACCGCTTGAACAAATGTTGAACTTGCAAGAGAGAGTATCCGGATAAGTGTGTAAATGGCAGGGAGAATAACTGCCGTGACCGACGCAGACAAAAATACCAAACCGCAAGTGAAGAAAGTTCGTGTAAGGAAGGAAGAGGATCGAGCCAGGCAACTGATCGACGAGTTGCTCAAAGACTACAAGACGCCGGAGCAAATTTTGGGTGCCGAAGGGTTGTTGGGCGAGTTGACGCGACGCTTGGTGGAACGGGCGTCGCAAGGCGAGATGACCACGCATCTGGGGTATGAAAAGCACGATCCAGGCGGCTGGAAGAGTGGCAACAGTCGCAACGGGACACAACCCAAAACGGTTCAAACGGAACATGGCTCGCAGGATGTGCAAATCCCTCGCGACCGGAACGGCACGTTCGAGCCGATTCTGCTGCCAAAACGGCAACGACGGCTGGGGAATTTCGATGACTTGATCATCTCGCTGTATGGCCGTGGGCTGACGCAGGCACAAATCAGCGATCACATCAAAGAGATCTACGGCGTCGACTTGTCGGTCGAACTGATCTCGAACATCACCGATGCAGTCGCAGCCGACGTCACCGCCTGGCGCACACGGCCGCTGTCGCCGGTCTACCCGGTGGTGTATCTGGACGGATTGCGGGTGAACGTGCGGGTCAACGGTCGCGTCGATACACGCGTGATCTACGTGGTCATCGGCGTAAACATGGCCGGTCTCAAAGAAGTGCTGGGGGGTTGGGCCGAATCTAGCGAGGGTGCCAAGTTCTGGCAGACCGTCGTGAACGACCTGAAGAACCGGGGTGTCAAAGACATATTGATCGCCTGGGTGGAAAGTGGCCCGCTGCGGGGCCATGGCCTCAAAGGCTTTCCCGACGCGATCAAAACGGTCTTTCCCGAGACCGAGGTGCAGCTGTGCATCGTGCACCTGATCCGCAGCTCGACGCGCCAAGCGCCAAGTTGCCTGGGCTCACAAAAAAGAGGTGGCCGGCGATCTCAAGCCAATTTATGCCGCCGTCAATGCCGAAGCCGCCGAATTGGCGCTCCAGGAGTTCGACAAGAAATGGGGGCAGACCTATCCGCGGCACGTCCCCTTCGGGGGAATGGTGGCTCAATCCTGGCGCAACGTGTGGGTCAACGTCGTACCATTCTTCAAGTTCCCTGACGACATACGCAAGGCCATCTACACCACCAACATCATCGAATCGATCAATTCGTCGATTCGCCACATCACCAACAACCGAGCGCTCTTTCCATCAGACGATGCCGTCTACAAACTGCTCTATCTGGCGTTGACAAACGCTGCTCAGAAATGGACAATGCCGATCAGAAACTGGAAGCAAGCGCTGCAACAATTCGCCGTGTTCTTTCCGGGACCCGTGCCGCTGGATTAGCATGTTGTCGTTTACACAGTTGCCGTGAAACTCTCTGGCGCTGCCACACCAAGCGCACCAGCAGCACCAGCAGCACCAGCAGATGCCGCACCTCAGGTATGGTCAATGGGATGAGCGCTTGGGTGTGCGTATGTGTGTATTTTTTTTTGAGGGCGATGCCCCTGTCGGCGGCGTTGCCTTCATCCGAACTACTGCCAGAACCGCGAGAGCAAACATCGCCAAGGTGATATGCCGATACCAGCCTTGCCATGAACGCACCTCGTACTGATCCATTCCTACCTCACCTTTGGCCGTTTCAAAGCAGTCTTCGATGGCCCAGCGCATGCCAGCCACGCGCACAAGCTCTTTGAGTGTCGTGTCGGGCAAGCCACCGCACAGGTAGTAGGCCAACTCAGTTGGGTCGCTGATGCTGCGTCGGACGAGCAGCCACCGGCCAAATACCTGGGGTTCGGGTGTGTTGAACGCTAGGAATGGATACACAAACCAGTCATATAGTCGTGGCCCTTTGGTGCCCGTCCCAGCACTCATGCGCTGCCAAGCCTTCGACGGCGCTTCGGCTGCAATCTCACGCACCATATGCTGTTGGAAGCCAATCCATAATCGTTGCTGACTGGTCACCGCTACAACAAAGCCTTGTTTGTGCGCTTCCAAGGCGCGCCGAAACTTTGAGTCTGAGCCATACACTTCATCAGCCGTGACCCACTTCGCCTCAACACCCGCTTGCCAGGCCCGCTCGAGCATCACACGTGCCAGGTACAGCTTGGTGGCAAAGGTGCACTTGGTCGGCACGCCAGCCTCATCGCACCGCTCACGATCCTCCGTCCATTCGTGCGGTAGATACAGTTCTCGATCAACCAGCGCGCGTCCGTGTCGACTGGCATACGCCAGAAACACGCCGATCTGACAATTCTCGATCCGACCCGCTGTTCCGGAATACTGACGGGACACCCCAACGGACTTGGCACCTTTCTTCAAGAATCCGGTCTCGTCCACTACTAACACACCATCGTTATCGCCCAAGTGCGCCAACACATATGCACGCAAGTCATCGCGCACACTGTCAGCATTCCAGGTGGCGCGTCCGAGTAAATGCTGAACACCGTATGGTGTGTCATCGCCTGCTTCTTCGGACAATTGCCACCCATTCTTACGCTCGACCTGACTCATTAACCCCCGCATGTAAATCCTCGCTCGCTGGTGGGGTTCACTGCGCCCAAAATGTCGTGCAAGTCCCTCACTCACCCCATCTAGTTCATTCGACCATCCCCCTATGTCTTCAGCTTGCGCTTGCATCCCCATACTTTACATGTACAACTGTAGTATTAGAGCATCCAG
>CASBQM010000157.1 GCA_949127645.1 Synechococcales cyanobacterium PMM_0036 | reverse complement strand
CTAGATACTCTTTGAGCGTGGTGTAGGACGGGAGGCTAGAGGTGAGAGGCGAGGGGCTAGAGGTGGATGCGGTAGGGGAAGAGACTTCTTGCCACACGTCGCCTTCACCCGATTGTACTTGCACTTCTGGGGTGGCGCTATCCTCGTTCGTCGTCTCTGGACTTCCTTCCCAGGTCGTGCGATAGATCAGAATATCTTCGACTTGCTTTTTAAACTTGTCGTCGTTCAGGGTGCCAAATTTGACGAAGGTACTCAAGTCTTGCCAGCAGCGGATATATTCGTCGCGATCGTCCCGGTACAGTTCCTTCAAGCGATCGCCCACTTTTTTGGCGATGTAGTCGGCAATTCTGCGGACAGTGCGATCGTTTTGCAGAAAGCTCCGCGACACGTTGAGGGGAATATCGGAGCTGTCGATGACGCCACGCAGGGGCAGCAGGAAGCGAGGGATCACCTCTTCACAGTTATCGCTGACAAACACCTGATTGCAGAACAGCTTAATTTGCCCCTTAGTGACATCGACATCGGGCTTTAGCTTGGGGAAGTAAAGAATGCCGTTGACCACAAAGGGATAGTCGGTGTTGAGGTGAACCCACAGCAGCGGCTCTTCCTGGAAAGGATAGAGGTAGCGATAAAACTCCAGATAATCCTCTTGCGTTAGATTCTTGGGCGACTCTTTCCAAGCGGCTTTTTGCTTGTTGATCTGCTCACCCGCCAGCTTGATCGGGAAGGGCATGAAGTCGCAGTAGGTTTTAACCAACTGCTTGATGCGGTAGTCTTCCAGGTATTCCAGCTCTTCCTCTTGCAGATGCAGCGTGATGGTGGTGCCGCGATCGCTCCGCTCTGACTGGCTCAGCTCAAACTGGGTAGAACCATCGCAAGACCAGTGAATCGGCTCCGCACCTTCTTTGTAGGAGAGACTATCTATCTCAACACGAGAGGAAACCATGAAGGAGGAGTAAAAGCCTAAACCAAAGTGACCAATGATTTGCTGATCGGTACTGTCTTTGTACTTTTGGACAAACTCTTCGGCGCTGGAGAAAGCCACCTGGTTGATGTACTTTTTAATCTCATCTGCCGTCATACCGATGCCGTTGTCGGTGATCGAGAGGGTTTTTTGCTCTTTGTCGATCGCAATATGAATCTCTAGTTCGCCTGGTTCACCAGAATACTCGCCCGATCGGGAGACCATGCCCAGCTTTTGGATAGCATCTACCGCATTGGAAATGAGTTCTCTGAGGAAAATTTCGTGGTCAGAATACAGCCATTTTTTGATGATGGGGAAGATACTGTCAGTATGGATACTGATGTTGCCCTGTTCCAGAATGGTTGTCATGGGTCTAGCTCAAACGTGAGGGGATAATTTAGATTGACTCTAGTTTAGTCTTAGCCGCTCTTAAAGCTTTAGAAATTAGATTAGGCGATCGTCTCTATTCTAGTCAGTCGGGTTTGCTGCTTTGGAAGATCGGATTTCCCTACTTCTTTCACTACTTCAAGACTCAACAGCATCTCAAATTAAGTTGGCAGCAGTGGCAGCAGCAATGTGACGAAGTAGTAGACCAACGGCGCGATGAAGACATAGCTATCGGTGCGATCGAGAATGCCGCCGTGTCCTGGAATAAGCTGCCCTGAGTCTTTGACCCCTGCATCGCGCTTCATCATCGACTCCGTTAGATCGCCCAACAGGCTAGCAATGCCAATCAGGAGTCCGAGCGCCATGCCGCTTAGAGGAGTGCCTGCCCATCCCAAGTACCAAGATCCCACAGTTGCCACCACGACGCTGCCCAACACGCCAAATACTGCGCCTTCTACCGTCTTTTTGGGGCTAATCTCCGTCAGTCGCGTTTTCCCAAAAAACTTGCCAATGAAGTACGCCCCAATATCGGCCGCCCAAATACAGGCAAAGGCAAGAAGCGTCACGGTTAGTCCGGTGGGTAGCAAGGTGAGGTGAGCGATCGGCCACTCAGGGAAGTAGCCGCCAAACGGCAGATTGCTGACCTCAGCGCTGCCTAGTCCTCGTAGCCTCACCCAAAAGCTGGGCAAATATCCACAGTAAAACAGTCCCAGAATCGAGGAGGCGATATCCGCGATCGTCGAGAGCTTAGGCTGAAATAAAAGATAAAAACAGATAAATGTCCCTGCCAGAGGCATCAGCACATCGACCAGGGCAGGCGCAAGCTCTGCCGTAATCATCAGCAAGAGACTCATGGCGATCGTCGTTTTCGCGGCGGGCGCAATTCCTGTTGCCCGTGCCAGGTTGAAATATTCTTGAAGTCCCAAATAGACAATGACGCTAAAACACAGCGCGAAATACCAGCCGCCCAGGACGATCATCCCTAAAGCTAGGACGATCGCAACGATAGCACTGAGAACACGCGCAAGGGACATAGGAGGCAGAAGAGTAGAACAAAAGTGATTAAACCTGTCGGTGCAAAAACCTGTCGGTGCAAAAACCTGTTGGTGCAAAAACCTGTCAGTGCAAGAAGAGAAAGCCTAGGCTTAGGTTAAGAAACACTGTGGCATACATTAACAGAATTTTCAGAGATTATTTCAGACGGCGTGCAAGGGGAAACCTAGGCTCTGCTCTGAGGTTGCCCTCAGATTGGATCTTCAATCCAGTTTTTCGCCACTGAGAACAAAGGTGGGATCAAGTGCAGCAAACACTTGATGCCTTCCTCGCATCTCTAGGCGATTGATCGCTGACTGCACGACTTCAATGTTCCGCACTTGCAGTTCTGATAGCGCTTCAGAAATCGCGTAGAGGCTTTCCAAATTAGTTGCTGTCGCCACAATTCGCCCCTGTGGCTGGAGTCTCTCCCAGACCGATCGCAGAATTTCCTTAATCGGGCGACCGCCGCCAATGTAGGCACAGTCTGGCTCAAGCGATAAAGTCTTGAGGCAGTCTGGAGCATTTCCTTCAATAATGTCAATGTTTTTGACCCCAAAGCGATCGCAGTTTCGCCGAATCAGCTCCGCCACATCATCATCTCGCTCGATCGCAAAAACTCTGCCCTGGGGACAGAGT
>CASBQM010000156.1 GCA_949127645.1 Synechococcales cyanobacterium PMM_0036 | reverse complement strand
GGGTAGCGATCGCCCGTGCCCTGGCAACCCGACCGCAGGTGTTGATTCTCGATGAACCCTTTGGCGCACTGGATGCCATCACTAAGGAGGAGCTACAGGAGGAATTGCTGAAGATTTGGAATGATCACCGCTGTACCGTGCTGATGATTACCCACGATATCGATGAAGCTCTATTTTTAGCCGATCGCCTAGTGATGATGACCAATGGCCCCGCAGCCAACATTGGCGAAATTATGACTATTCCCTTTCCTAGACCGCGCGATCGCACTCGCATCATGGAAGACCCGAAGTATTACAAGCTGCGAAATGATGCCCTAGACTTTCTCTACAACCGCTTTGCCCATAGCGACGGGTGATAGGATTTGTACCTGATTGACTGACAAAACTCAAACCGCTCTCACCCCAACCCCTCTCCCGCTCTGGGCTACGGTGTACACACATCTATTACACTGGCTGAACGTGCTGCATTCGCCCCCAACCCCCAATTCTGGGGGACTTTGAGTTCTGGAAGTCCCCCAGAATTGGGGGATTTAGGGGGCTTCGGAGCTTGAAACATTGCACAGCAGACTTGTGTGTACACCGTAGCCTGCTCTGGGAGAGAGGTTTCTTAGGTACTCAAAAGCACAGCTATCATCTTTTCAGATATCCTCTAAAGTAAAGCAGCACAGCTACTGAAATTGCTGAGCATAAAATTTGGCATACCGATCGCCCTTTTCCAAAAGCTGCTCATGGGTGCCTGACTCCACCATTTGACCCCGCTCAATTACCAAGATGCGATCGGCTCGGCGGACGGTGGCTAGGCGATGGGCGATGATGAACACGGTGCGGTTTTGCATCAGCCGCTCTAAGGCTTCTTGTACTAACGCTTCTGACTCGGAATCTAGGGCGGAAGTGGCTTCGTCTAAGATCAAAATGCGGGGATCGAGCAGGACGGCACGGGCGATCGCAATCCGCTGTTTCTGCCCGCCTGAGAGGTTCACGCCGCGTTCTCCTACCCAGGAGTAATAGCCGTTGGAGAACTGGCTGATGAACGAGTGCGCATTGGCGACTTTTGCCGCTCGCTCGACGGCAGCAAGATCAAATTCTTTTTGTCCAAAGGCGATGTTTTGGGCGATCGTTCCAGAAAACAGGGTTGTTTCTTGGGGGACAATGCCAATCTGACGACGTAGGCTGCGGAGCGTTACGTCGCGGATGTCTACGCCGTCGATCAAGATTTGTCCGGCTTGCGGGTCGTAGAAGCGGGGGAGTAGATTCACTAGCGTCGTTTTACCCGCGCCGGAAGGTCCCACTAGAGCGATCGCTTCTCCGGGATATGCCATAAGGCTAAGGTTTTGCAGAACAGGCTGCTCGGCATCGTAATAGAAGCTAACGTGAGCATATTCGACTTTGCCCGTGACGATGGGCAGGGCGATCGCTCCGGGCTTTTCTACGACTCCCGGCTGAATCGAGAGCAGTTCAAAAATGCGATCGACTGAGGCTTGCCCCTGCTTGAAGGCGTTGTAGTTTTCGGTGAGATGGGCGATCGGGTCTACCAGCATGGCGACCGCCACCACGTAGCTGCCGAACTGTTCACCCGTCAGATTGCCCGTAGAAATCTGCCAACCGCCCAAGATCAGCAGCAGCAGCACGCTCAAGGCATAGAGGAAACCTACCGCCGGAAACTGCACTGCCTGAAGCCACGCTGCCTCATATTTTGCCTGACGGTTGCGCTCTGCCTCAATGCCAAAGCGATCGATCTCATACTCTTCGGCAGCGAAAGCTCGGACTAGCCGAATGCCGCTAAACACCTCTGTGAGTAAGGAAGACAGGTCGGACACCAGGTTTTGACTGCGGCGAGAAAACATCAGCATCCGTTCGCCAAACCAGCTAATCAGCAGCCCCAGCAGCGGCACGACAATCAGGCTCGCCAGGGTGAGCTGCCAATTGAGATACACCATATAGCCAAATACCGCGATGAGCTGCAAAATACAGGGTGTGGAGTCGTGAAACACCTTGTTGACCGCTTCCCCAATCCGATCGATATCTTCAGTAAGTCGGTAAGACAAGTCTCCTGTCTGCGAGCGCTCAAAATAGCTGAGGCTAAGGCTTTGCAGATGGGCATATACCCGATTACGCAAGTCTAGGGCGATCGCCAACGCCGCTTTTGCCATGAGCGAATCCTGCCCATACTGTGCCAATTTCTGTACCAAAAATACGCCTGCCACCACGCCTGCCCCCCGCGCTAGAGCGGCGACATTACCCTTCACCAAAAATCCCAAAAGCTGACCCGCCAGCGCCGCCAGAATTGGCCAACATACCGTAAAAATCACCGTGCAAACCAATGCTCTGGCGATCGTCTGCCAATGGGGACGCAGGTAAGGCAGCAGTTGCAGGTAGCTAGAGCGCGGTTTCATAGAAGGGCGATCGGAAATGAGGTAAATCCAGCGTACAGGAATGGGTGAGTCGTGTGTGAGAGTATAGACCTATTGCTCGATCCCAATTTCCTAAACTTTCTCCTTCGCAGGTGGCGTAATGCCTCGACGGATTAAGCCAGCCTCTACTTCTCTGAGTAGCTCAAAATCTGCTTGAGGCAAAAGCGAATCTTCGGGAGAATTCTTTTCTAAAAAGGCGAAGGCTTGCCGGAACTGCTGCGAGTCTGCGTCTAGGGGCGAGTCTAAATGACAGGGAATGATCCGCTGAAAGTCCCAGCTTGCGACATGGTTTGCCCAGTCGATCGTGGCTTGGGGCGATCGATTTAGAATCAATGCCTGTAAGATGGGCGCGACAAACAGCCGTCCGTTGCCCTGGAGCGCCTGGAACGATCGCTGCCAGTCTGTTTTCCATTGGAAGGGAAACCAGCCAAAGTAGTTGGACTTAGAGCGATCGGGGGCTTTGAGTGCTTCTTGAACAGACTGCCCAATTTTGGTAATCTCAATGGCGCTAGGGCGAAAATAAAAGGCAAATAGCGTCATCCTCTGCCATCCCTTGCGGCGGTTTTCGGGGGTATCTTCAACGGTATCAAAGACGTGATCCTTAGCATGAAACAGTAGCGCCGTCGGATCAAGCTGAACGATCGCCGGAGGTTCTTTAGGCACAGCCAAAACGGTATCAGTAACGAGCAGAGTACGCGATCGCCGATGAAAGAAAGCGACCTCCTCGAAAGGCCCTAACCCCAGGTGAATGGGTCCTAAAATCGCGTAGTCAAACTCATCAGCGAAAGGGGCTTTGGCACTATCTGCGGGTAAAGCATGAGTGCGCCTTGCGGGTAAGCCTAGCCAGCTTAGAGGCAAATTGAGGGGAAAACTCCACTGGTGCGGAGCGACAAAGACTTGGGCTTTGGGAAAGCTTTGGGCGAAAGGTCCGACGAAGACTTTGTGTTCGATGCCCGAAACCGTGGGCAGAATGATGTATTTGACTTCGCCATGTGCGGCGGCGATTTCGTTGACCAATCGAAGACATTCGCGGGTGGGGGCGATCGGCGCATAGACCAACAGACCGCCTTCCTCAAGTTTGACGATCGTCATCCGAATAGGCACCACAACGTAGAAGATGCCCTGGATTTGTTCAAACGTCCAGAGGGTATCTTTGACAACTTCTGTTCGCAGGGTTCGCCGCTTACCATAAGGGTAGAGCGGCACAGCATACCAAAAGCGCCATGACCAATCGCGGGCAGGATATCGACTTTGTGTAGACAACTGATGTGTGATCTGATCCAATCGTACAAATATACAGATGGTGTCCAAAAGTCTGACTCATTAAGGTTAAGCCAGCACTTGTTGATCTAGCGCTTATTAGCCTATCAATGAGTGCCCAAGCAGTGGGAGAAATCAATTTAGAACTCTTGTGAGTACCACCTAATGTGCAACTAAAATCAGCCCTCATCCCCCAGCCTCTTCTCCCAAGGTAGGAGAAGGACAAGAGTTTCTCAAAGTCCCTCTCCCGCTCTGGGAGAGGGCGATCGGGAAAGTTGCACATCGCCTCAGTACTGTATCTCTGTTGATTATTTAGCTTAACGCGATGAGGAGCTAGATTCCTAAGAGCTTCGGTTTTCTGTAGAGTGATTCTCCTGTCTATCTGGATTAGGCAGATAAGAGCCGCACCCCACCAAAGTTTTAGGAAAGTCGCACATCGCGCTAGCTTGAGTAAATTCAGCCGTTAAGACTTCTTAAATTTCGAGCCACCTGCATACTGCGCTCTGCTGCCCAACTCCTCCTCAATCCGCAAAAGCTGATTGTATTTTGACAGTCGTTCGCCTCGGCAGGGCGCACCTGTTTTAATCTGTCCGGCTGCGGTCGCTACCGCCAAGTCAGCAATGAAATCATCTGGGGTTTCTCCAGAGCGATGGCTGATCATATAAGTGTAGCCATTGTCCCGCGAGATGCTGATGGCTTCCAGCGTTTCGGTGATAGAGCCGATCTGGTTGACCTTAATCAGCGTACTATTGCCCACCCCAGCCGCGATCGCCTCCTTAATAATTTTAGGATTGGTGACAAAAGCATCATCCCCCACAAGCTGAATCTTGCCGCCCAGCTTTTGAGTCAGCAGCTTCCAGCCGTCCCAATCCTGCTCCGAGAGACCATCCTCGATCGAAATAATCGGATACTGGTCGACCCAGCTTGCCCACATCTCCACCATTTCTGCGGCGGTCTTACTGCTGCCGTCCGATTTGGAGAACACATACTTGCCGTCTTGATACAGCTCGGTGGTTGCCGGATCAAGGGCGATCGCCACATCTTCACCAGGCTTTAAGCCAACTTTCTCAACAGCCTGCAAAATCAGCTCGACGGCTTCCACATTAGACTTGAGGTCGGGCGCAAAGCCGCCCTCATCTCCGATTCCTGTGCTGTAGCCATTCTTCTTGAGAATCGACTTAAGCGCATGATAAGTCTCTGCACCCATCTCTAGAGCCAACCGAAAGGTAGAGGCACCGATCGGCACCATCATGAATTCTTGGAAGTCTACGCTGCTGTCAGCATGGGCACCGCCATTCAAAACGTTGAAGCAGGGAGCGGGTAGCAGCACAGCGCTTTCGCCACCCAAATATTTGTAGAGCGGCAGGTTCACAGATTCAGCCGCCGCCCGTGCCACCGCCATCGACACGCCCAAAATTGAGTTCGCCCCCAAATTGGACTTGTATTCTGTGCCATCTAGTTCTAGCATCTTGCCATCGATCGCCGCCTGATCTGCCGCGTTGGCTCCCTTAAGCGCCTGAGCCAGAGTTTCATTCACGTGAGCAACGGCTTTCAATACGCCCTTGCCACCATAGCGCTTTTCTCCGTCCCGTAGCTCCAGAGCTTCACGGCTCCCCGTTGAGGCCCCCGACGGGACTGCGGCTCTACCCTTGCTACCGTCTTCTAGCACAACATCCACTTCTACCGTGGGGTTGCCGCGCGAGTCGAGAATTTCTCTGCCGTGAATGGATGCGATCGCCACCATAGAATCAATTCCTTAAATTAGGGTACCTATCCACTATTAGATTGAACCAGAAGAAGCTAGCGGTTTCCGATCGCTTCGGACTCTTTTAATCTATGGCGCTCAATCTATCATTATTGGATGAGGGTGAATAGAAAAATTAAGCGAGTAGAAAATAAGCGAATAGAAACTACCGACAAATATACGCCTCTGGCTTAATGTGACGTACCCACCAAAATCATCCTATCGGTTCGTAAAACTGATTTCAGAAGCGATAAGCTGAGAATAACTCATGGTGAGGAGGATGAATGATGAATTCTTGGCGCGATCGGTTTAGTTCCATGAGCGGCAAAACCCGTATTGTGGTTTGCCATCTACTCATTCATCTAGCAGGAAATGAAGTTGCTCCATTGCTAGGTGTGCTTAACCGAGCCGCACGGCAGGCTATTGAAGCAGAAGGAGATCTCAAAGATTTGGGAGAAGGTCTGGTAGAAATTTGCCAAAGCTTAATGCAATATGACACCTACTGGCAATCTGCCGCCAATGAAGGGGACGTATTTTTTGACGAGGGCGAGGCTGGAGACTATGTGACTGAGCTGTTTACGGACTCTGCCCAACGCTATGGCAGCAGCCTAGATGCAGATGAGCTAGATGAAGCAGATTCAGGGTTCTCCTTACCTATGACGCAACATATCGTGGTGATGATCACGATCGCCTGTGAAGGTGATGCACCTGCCCTTGAAACTGACTTAGCCAGCATAAGCGCCCTCACAGCCGGACTTAAAGCCATCATGAATTTGCACTATCAAGGAAGGCTACGGGCGGTGCAAGTCCATTTCTCTCCGGCTCAAGTCGGCGACGAACTCACGTCAGACGAGCTTATAGTGCATTACCCAGAGTTAGTGCCGCTGTAGGTTGTCTCCAGTATTTTCAGACCTTTAGTTCTCATTCACCTATGGCTTTAGCTATGTTTCGCAAGTTTCTAGTCTTTTCTATGATGCTGACGTTGGTATTGTCCACCGTTGCCTGTGGCGGCTCGTCTTTGGGTGACCCGACTGAAGCAGCTACGCGATCGCCTCAAGATCAGTCTAGAGGAGTAGATTCTGGTCAAACCGCGCAGACTCAGATTCCAGACGGCACTTATCCTGTGCAGCAGGCAACTTACGACGATATCAACGGCGGATATAGTCTGATGTTGCTGAATACGGCACCTGGACAGTCAATGCTGCAACTGGAGAACTTGCAAATGGCGCGTCTGACGGATGAAGAAATCAAGGCAGGTCAAAAAAGCTACCTCCGGGTAGAGCAAGGTCAGTCCGCTCTGCATCTGACCGAAGATTTTCGCATCGAATATGTCCACAACGTGACTGAAACTCAAGTCAATCCCCAGAGTGGCAAACAAGAAGTCGTCGTTGTTCGCCAAGAGCCAAGCTTCTGGACACCTTTTGCGGGCGCTTTGGCAGGTCAGGCGATCGGCAGTCTTTTATTCACGCCCCACTATTACTTTCCGCCAGTCTATCGGCCGGGAGTGATTCTTACAGGCTATGGTGGCTATGGTCGAACCTATGGTCAGGCAGTGAGTAACTACCAAACCCGTTACAGCGCGCCACCTGTAGCCGTTCGTAACCAACAGCTTAGAACAACCGGGCAGTTGCGATCGCCTTCTCAATCTTCGTCTCGCACTTCGTCTCGCAGCGTCAAGCGTCCTCAAGTTAGCCGTCCCACTGGCTCAGGCTATGGTTCAAGCGATCTGCGCCGATCGAATTCTTCTCGTCCTCAAACTAAGTCAAATCGCAGTTTTGGTAGTTCTCGATCGCGCAGCTCGGGCAGACGGCGTTAATTTGCCAGAAGTCCTGAGTTAGCCTTTTTGAAAACTTGGCTCTTTTGAAAACTTAGCCTTTTCAGAAAATTAGCCATGGTGCTGTACTGCCTTGGCAACTGCCAAAATGCCGCCTACCGAAATGTTGCCCTGACGCAAAACCTGAACTGCCGATCGTGCCGTTGTCCCAGTTGTGTAAATGTCGTCTAGCAGTAGCACTGTCGCGGTAGCATGGCGCTTTTTAAAGTGAGCGTCTATGCAGAAGGCATTCTCTAAGTTTTGCATTCGCTCTTCTGGCGTAAGACCAAATTGAGCCTCGGTTGCTCGATCGCGTCTCAATCCATGCACTAGGGGGAGTCTGGAACGATCGCAGAAGGCTCTGGCAATCAGTTCTGCCTGATTGTAACCGCGCTGTTTCTGTTTATTAGCATGGAGCGGAATCGGAACGACAATCAGAGGGGGCGCTAGAGAACGGGCGATCGCAGGAGAATCTAGCCAAGCCTCAGCTAGATAGCGCCCCAACAGTCGCGCCACCTGAGGCTGATTGTGATATTTGAGAGCCGCTAGCGATCGCTTGAGCGTTCCGCCATATTCGCCCCACGCCAGCACAGGCAACGGCGGTTGCCAAAATTTGCTAGGCTGATGTAAGCGGCATCGATAGAGCTGTCGTTGACAGTCTTGGCAGAAGCAGTCATGTCCGGGTTCTGTGGAGGCAGGACGTTGACAGAGTGGGCATTCAGCTTTCAAAAATAGATCTGCCAAAAATAGATCTGCTAAGTTCCTCCATCCGCCTAATTTGTACCCCATTGCCCTCTCTCTATACCGATCGCTTGTCTGCAAAGCTCAAAAATCATTAGATTTACTCTAGACACATCTGGGGTGAGGGCAATTAAGATATCACCATGTAACGAAATAGTTCCACTTTCACAAGTGAGACCTAACATAGAAGTAGATATTTAGATCATGTTCTGACTTGGCTTTATTGTTCAAACACTTATTGTCCACAGACCGTTTCTTCACAAACTGCTTTTTGCAGCCTATTGTACGACTAAGACTCTCGGAGGGGCGATCGTCCTCTCCAAGGCTAGACCTTCGTTAAGCAATAGCCGAAACTCACTGTTCATCTCAAGCTCACTGTCTATCTTAAGCTCACTGTCCATCTCAACCTTACTCTCGACAAAGGAACCTTGAACAACAACACCCTGATCAAACCCAATCGCGACTTACCAGCTATCAATGAGCGGATACGCTTTCCGAAAATTCGGGTCATTGATACAGACGGCAGCCAATTAGGAATTCTGACTCCTCGGGAAGCCCAGAGGATGGCGGAAGAGAAAGAACTAGACTTAGTGCTGGTCAGCGATAAGGCAGACCCCCCTGTTTGTCGGATCATGGACTACGGCAAGTTCAAATTTGAGCAAGAGAAGAAGGCGCGGGAAGCTCGCAAAAAGCAGCACACTTCTGACGTAAAAGAAGTCAAGATGCGCTATAAGATTGAGGCTCACGATTACCAGGTTCGTGTGGATCAAGCTGAGCGGTTTCTCAAAGCCGGAGATAAGGTAAAGGCGACGATTATGTTCCGGGGGCGGGAGATCCAGCATAGCGATTTGGCTGAAGAATTGCTGACCCGCATGGCGACTGATTTGCAAGAATTTGCTGAGTTGCAGCAGGCTCCCAAGCGCGAAGGTCGCAACATGATGATGATGCTTTCGCCTAAGAAAGTGTAGAAATCGATCAGCTTCTTGGATAACTTTTTGGATAAAAATTAAAGCCTGGGGGCGCTCCAAGAAACGCCTCTAGGCTTTTTGAGCATCAGAATTCGAGCATAGAAATTGAGTGTGAAGCTTCACTCAGGCTTAATGTCCTGCTGGGCAAATCTGGGCACTCTAAGCTGAGTTCTGGTAAGTTCTCAGGCTTTAGCCGCATAGCTTGACGATTTGTGCAGTACCCTAAATAGTGCTGAAGAGAGGCGATCGCAAATATAGCGATCCCGTAGTGCCAGAACTCCAGACCATGCTTATATGATAGCGATTGGCGATGTACGCTATCTAGAATTGGGCGATCGTCAAATCCGATCGTCGAATCTATCCATCAGGGCAATCAGAGCCATAGTGCTGCATGAGACAAACGAGCGAAGTACCCATTACAGCAACCGTCATCCGAGACAGAAATACCCGCCAGGTGAACGGACAAGGCTGGCTCCGCTGGCTGAATCTTCGTCCTGAAGAGAGCGAACGAACGTTTTTGATGTTCGCCTTCTACACGCTGAGTTCGGTAGGCATTCTCTGGCTAGAGGTCAGTATTGCCGCCCTGTTCTTGGGTGAATACGGAGCAGAATCTTTGCCCTGGATTTATATTGCTAGCGCGGCAATCGGCACAGGGCTTGGGTTCATCTATTCCTGGATGCAGCGAATTTTGCCGCTCCATCGCGTGTTAGTGCTGACGGCAGGACTAATTGCTGCACCGCTGTTGCTGGTTCGGCTAGGGTTAAATCCAGCTTTACTAGGCGGATACACCGTTTTTCTGATGCGGCTTTGGCTAGAAGCCATCTACGTTATTAATGAACTTAACACCTCGATTACCGCCAATCAGCTATTCACCATCCGGGAAATTCGGCGTACCTATCCACTGATTAGTAGCGGCATTCTTGCTGCCGATGTCGTTAGCGGTTTGTCGCTGCCCTTTCTGCGCGCCTGGGTAGGTCTACCTAACGTCATTCTGTTAGCCTGTCTAATGCTGTTTGCAGGGGCAGCAATTTTGTACTACCTCACACAAAAATATCGTCAGTTTTTCCCTGATTCCTCGCGGCGGCGATCGCAGGACAAGGCATCTGATTTTGCCACTCGTCGGCTCAGAGGTCCCTTACGGCAATATTTTGGGCTAGTGTTTGCCTTTTTCGTCATGCTGCAAGTTCTAGCGCTCTTGCTAGATTTTCAGTATCTCAGCCAGCTTCAGCAGCGCCCAGATGCCAGCGTAGAGCAGATTGCAGACTTTCTGGCTCTATTCAGCGCCATTTTAGGTTCGTTTGAGCTAGCCATGCAGTGGCTTCTTTCAGGGCGTATCATTGCCTGGAAGGGCGTGTTTGTCATTATGGCTTCACCCGTGCTGATTGCTGGGCTGAGCCTGGTGACACTCAGCGGTGCAATTAGCCTGTTTATTGGAGTGCTGATCCTAAAATTTGTGGATGAGCTGTTGCGATACACGCTGGTGGCTAGCATCAGTCCAGTTTTGTTTCAGCCGATTCCTGCCTCTCTGCGAAGCCGCGCTCAGTCGGTTGTCCGAGGAATTGCGGAGCCGCTTTCAGCCGGACTGACGGGCGCAGGGATGTTGGTGACGATCGAGCTGTTGCAGCGAATTTTCGGCTCGACGCAAGCTAGTCAACATATTCAAAGTCTGGCGTTTCTGGTTTACACGATCGCCTTTGCGCTTTTCTGGCTGCTGACCGTCTTGCTGCTGCAACGCAAGTATATTGATGTGCTGGTGCTGAGTGCCGAGCGTGGACAGCTCAGCGCTGTATCAGACGTAGATTTGCCGGGGCTACGACGTAGCGTGGCAGAAGTACTTAATCGTCCTGGCTCTCCTGAGGAAGAGATTAAATCCTATATTGAACTCTTGACCCAAACCGATCCCAAGAATGCCTCAGAGATTCTGGCTCCCCTATTGCCCAAACTCTCGGCGGCTCGGCAACACCAAAGCTTGGAAGTGATGCTGAAGTTCCCCAACTCTGTCTATTTGGAGCAAGTGCGATCGCTAATTCAGCAGTCTTTGCCCCCTGAAGTTTTGGCTCTGGCACTGCGCTATGTTTGGCTGACCGATACCAACCCTGATACAAGTCAGCTTCGCCCTTACTTAAAGCCTGCTATTAACCCTGTGGTGCGGGGCACTGTCGCTTCGCTCATGCTGCGTCAGGGCGATTCTCAGCAAAAGGCAGAGGCTACAGATACCCTTCGACGGATGTTGACCCACAAGCAGGAGCAAGAGCGGATGATGGGCTGTCGAGCCTTGGGTGAGGCTGATTATATGCAGTCTTTGCGGCTTTATATTGAGCCATTGCTGCAAGACGAATCGCTGCGGGTGAGGTGCGCCATGCTAGAGGCGATCGCCGCCACGCATTCTGAAGAATACTATCCGGCGCTGCTGAGAGGTCTACATTACAAATCAACTCGTGAGTCTGCCAAATATGCGCTAGTGCGGCTAGAGAGTGATGTGGTACCGCTATTGCTCGACTTAGCTGAAAATATTCATAAACCCGAAGTGGTGCGAAGCCATGCCTGGATGACGATCGGACAAATTGGCACGCCCCAGGCTCTAGATATTTTGGTGACTCGGCTCATCACCTCCTGGGGCTGGAATCGCTATATTCTTTTGCGCACGTTGCTACGGCTGCCGCAAGACATTGGCATTGAGGCAGTGCTAGATAATCTGGGTCGCAATGGCATTGAAACGATGATTAATCAAGAGCTACAGTTTTTGGCTCACATTTATGCTAGCCTGCTTGATCTCGATCCAGAACTGGTGGAGGGAGAAGAGGCAGAGTTGTTGCGGCGTGCCCTGCGTGATTCAGAGGCGGATGGAGTAGAACGGCTGTTTCTCTTGATGAGATTTCTCTATGACTCCAATACGATTCAAGCAGCGGCGTTTAATTTGCTGTCTGAGTCGCGGGAGAGCATTGCCAGAGGTCTAGAAATTTTGGACAACACGCTAGATATTCCCAACAAGCAGGCATTGCTGGGCATTCTCGATCGCCAAGCCGACTCTGAAAAGCTGCAAAATCTAGCTGAATTTCTGCACTATAAATCAATGCCGCCAAGCAAGCGCTTGCGCTATTTGGTGGAACTGCGCCATTTCTTATCCGATTGGGCGCTAGCCTGCTGCTTTCACTTGGCACGGCGATCGCGCTGGAGCCTTGCACCTGAGCAGATTTTAGTCTGCCTCCGCGACCCGACTGGATTCGTCCGAGAAGCGGTGTTGGCGTACCTCAGGGTGGTGTCCCCGGCGACGCTGCAAAATCTGTTGCCCCTGCTCAAAGACGATCCCGATCCGTTGGTGGCTGCTCAAGTCAAAGAAATGATGGCAGAATCAGGGCGGAGCCAACCTTTAGAGCGATCGCTAGCGTAAACCTATTTTGGATTTTAAATTTTGGATTGAAGAAATCTAGCACCTAGAATGGTTTGAAGTCTCTAACGGGTCTGCAATAGCAAGCAGCATAAAATGCATCCAAAATCCAAAATCCAAAATCCAAAATCTAAAATCTAAAATCAGATTCTCCTGTATGCCTAGCAGTATCGATCGCCTGCTTTTCGTCCGCAAAGTTCCGATTTTTCAGGAATTACGCTATGACTTTTTGATGCGACTTGCCTCCATAATGGAGGATCTGTCGTTTCCGGCAAAACACACGATTTTTACTCAGGGCGAGGTGGGACGATCGCTTTATATCCTCGTGTCAGGCACGGTGCGGGTGCATATTGGCGATCGAGATCTGGCGGTGCTTAAGGCAGGCACCTGCTTTGGTGAGATGGCGGTTTTTGATGCCGAACCGCGATCGGCTTCTGTAACGGCACTAGAACCCTGCGATTGCCTGATGTTGACTCAGCAACAGCTTTATGAGGCGATCGAGGAAACTCCCGGCATTGCGGTGAATATTATTCGATTG
>CASBQM010000155.1 GCA_949127645.1 Synechococcales cyanobacterium PMM_0036 | reverse complement strand
GGGCTTCGCGGCTTGGAAACAATTGTCTATCGCAATCGCCACGGCGGCACCGATCGTTACATCTTGCTGCATGAAGCCATGAACTTAATTGATGACCTGATCCGCGAATTTGAAGCGAACCAATGGCGATCGATCGATAGCTTGTGATCCCAGGAAGTCACGATCGTGACATAAATTTGATGTCCCTTGATGGGAGAAGGGGTGAGGGGCAAAGATTGGTCAGTCAATCAGGTCTGAGCGCTAAGCTTGTCAGGTAATGATTCTATTGATGAACTGACGGGTTTAAACCTATGAAACTCAGGAATCTCCTGATCGGGTTAGGGGCGCTAAGCGCCCTACTGGTAGCGGCATATGGCTACGTATTCATGGCGGGTGCGCCTCAGCTTGATCCACCTAAGGCACAGACCGAGCCTGAGCTAAAGTTTCAGCTCACAAGCTTTGTTAGTAAAGCAATGGAGATGACCCGTCAATATGGCGTATTGCTGCCGCCGGAGTACGATCGCCATCCTAACCAAAAGTATCCCGTGATCTTCTTGCTGCATGGCGGACATGACGACGCGCGTGCCTACGCTGACAAGTATGCGATCGCCCCCATTCTGCATCAGCTCTACCGCAGCGGCTCATTGCCTCCTAGCATTGTGATCACGCCCGACTGCAACGACAAACGTGGCTCCAGTCCGCTGTTTGATCCTCAATACTACGATGGGGTGAATGGCAATCTGGGGACTTTGATTGGCTCAGAACTGGTGCAGGTCGTGAAGTCACGCTATCGGACGCTAGATAGCCCCAATTTTTGGGCGATGGGCGGCTTATCTTCTGGGGGCTGGGGTGCGTTTAATATCGGCTTGCGCCACCTCGATCGCTTTCATACGCTGTTTAGCCACAGCGGATACTTTACAGATCATAGCGGCGAAACGAATAGCCCCCAAGCCATAGTCCAGCAGCTTTCTCCTCAACAGCGTCAGGTCTTGCGCCTCTATCTAGATGCGGGGCAGAATGATACAGAATTCGTTACTTCTACTCAAGAATTTCATCAGGTCTTAGATAGATTAGGCATTGCCAACCAGTTCCACATTTTTCCAGGAGGACATGGGCTTTCGGGCGCAGACATCGGCTGGAATTATTTTCACAAACACTTGGCAGATTCATTAAGCTATGTAGGCACGCAATTTAAGCTAGAACTTCGCCGTTGAGACTTGCCAGATTGCGTAGAAATTTTAGGTTTAATCTAAAATCCAAAATCTAAAATCCAAAATCTAAACTAAACCCGGTTCAACAGGGTTTTACTGAACTACCAGGGCATAGCTCTGGCACATTTTAAGCAGCGAGGGCAAATGTTAGCACGGCGCGATCGCACGAGGCTTTGGATTGCAGCTCTGATGACAGGGCTGATGGGTTTCGTCAATTTATTCTCTGCGGTAACACCTAGTTTGCCGAACCGGGTGCATTGGTTGCGTAGCGTCGTTCCTTTCGAGGTGAGAGCCGAGGGACATCTATTCGCCGCCCTCTGCGGATTTTTGCTGTTGACTCTAGCCACCCATCTCCTACGTCGCAAGCGGGTGGCATGGCTGATGACCATTGGGCTGCTGATAGTATCGATCGCCAGTCATCTCATCAAGGGACTAGATTTTGAAGAGGTGATGCTGGCTACGGCGCTGCTAATTCATCTGTTGCTGATGCGTAAAATCTTCACCGCTCAGAGCGATCGCCCTTCTATTGCTCAAGGGCTGCGCGTGCTGCTGGGAGCCATGCTATTTACGCTGGCATATGGCACCCTCGGATTTTATCTGCTGGATACGCACTACTCCATGAACTTCAGTTTGATAGAGGCGATGAGTCAGACGATCGCCATGTTTTTGACTGAAGATAACGGTGGGCTGATGCCCAAAACTCGCTTCGGCAATTATTTTGCCAACTCGATTTACACCATCGGCATTCTGACAGTAGGTTACGCCGCCTTTATGCTGCTGCGTCCAGTACTGGCGCGATTGGCACCCGAAGAGCGACAGAAAGCTAGGGCGATCGTCGAAAAACAAGGGCGATCGTCACTGGCGCGGTTTACGCTGCTAGATGACAAAACCTACTATTTCAGTCCGTCACACCAGAGCGTCATTGCTTATGTGGCAAAGGGTCGGGGGGCGATCGCGTTAGGCGATCCAATCGGCAGTCTAGATGATATCAAAGAGGCGATCGTCGGCTTTCAGCAGTTTTGCGCCCGCAACGACTGGTATCCAGCTTTTTACCAAACTTTGCCTGACTACCTCGATCTCTACCAGTCCCTAGGGTTTCGGGCGCTGAAGATTGGCGAGGAAGCGATCGTTGATCTCAAGGCTTTTTCGCTAGAAGGCAAAACCGGACGCAGACTCAGACCTGCCCTGAATAAAATGGTCAAGCTGGGCTATCGGATTGAGTTTTATCAGTCGCCGATCGCCGCCAATTTGCTCAAGGAACTGCACCAAGTCAGTGATGAATGGCTCAAGCACATGAACGGTTCAGAGAAGAAATTCTCGCTGGGCTGGTTTGATGACGCTTACATTGCGAGCTGCGAAATTGCCGCAGTTTATGACTCCGCTGGCACTCTCGTCGCCTTCGCCAACGTTATCACCGAGTATCAACTCAACGAAATTACGATCGACCTAATGCGGCATCGCGCCAATATGGAGAACGGCACGATGGATTTTCTGTTTATCTCCCTATTTCAACACTTTAAACAGAGAGGCTATGGGGGCTTTAATCTGGGTCTTTCGGCATTGGCTGGAGTGGGCGAAAGCGAACAGTCGGGTCGAATCGAAAAAGGGATGCACTATCTTTCTGAACATCTTAGCCAGTTTTATAACTTTCAGGGACTGCATGAGTATAAAGACAAGTTTCATCCGCGCTGGGAGCCACGCTACCTAATCTATCCCAGCCTGACCGCTCTGCCAGATATTGTCATTGGATTAGTGAGAGCCGATTCGGGCGATCGCCTCATAGACTACTTCAAACCTGACTCCTGAAGCAATCGGCTCACTAGCTTCTTTCTCGATCGCTTACCACTAACCGCACAATTACTGGCACAATCATTGGCATGATCACGGGTACTCTAATCACTGGCACTACTCAACTTCTCGGCGTAATTGGCTATCCTGTCGAGCATTCCCTATCGCCCGTCATGCACAATGCCGCGATCGCCTCACTCGGTGTCGATTACGTCTATCTGCCTTTGCCCGTGTCGCCTGAGAATCTGGCAACAGCGATCGCTGGATTTTCGGCGATCGGGTTGCAGGGCTTTAATGTCACTATTCCTCACAAGCAGACTATTATGCCGCTGCTGTCGGAAGTCTCAGATCTGGCGCAGGCGATCGGAGCCGTCAACACGGTCTATCGAACTGCCGAGGGCTGGGGCGGCACCAACACAGATGTCACAGGTTTTCTTGCGCCTTTGCTGGATCTCCAGAAAAGTAATCTACAGGAGAATAGATTACAGAATGGCACAGCCGTGATTTTGGGTAACGGGGGCGCGGCTCGTGCAATCGTGGCGGGCTGCCATCAGTTGAACTATGCGCAAATTCAGGTGGTCGGACGCAACGCCGAAAAGCTGCAAGCCTTCCTGAAAAGCTGGGAGAAATCTGCTCTCAGCGCCAATTTGACGGTTCACACCTGGGACAAGCTACCCGCGCTACTCTCCCAAGCCGATCTCCTGGTGAACACCACCCCGATCGGAATGTATCCGCAAATTGACGCATCGCCTCTCACTGCTGCCGAGATGGCAACGCTATCCGCTCAGGCGATCGTCTATGACCTAATCTACCGACCTCGCCCTACGCAGTTTCTCCAGCAAGCCCAGGCTCAAGGCTGCACCCCCATCGACGGCTTAGAAATGTTAATTCAGCAGGGCGCAGCCGCATTAGCCCTATGGCTTCAGGATCAGCGGCAGCGATCTATTCCCGTAGACATCATGCGGCGATCGCTCCTTCAGCAGTTAGGCAATTAGAACCTTGAAAGCGATCGCCTCCAAAAACGCTATAACTTAATAACCCAGACTCAACATGAGCCATGACCTCCAATAAAGCCTCCTCACTCCGGCAGCGATCGCAAGCGTTTTGGGAGGGTCTGACTAGAATCCTAACCAGCGAGTCGTTTGCCTATGTGATCAAGCGAATCTTGCAGGCTTTGCCCACGCTTTTGCTCGTTTCAGCTCTCAGCTTTTTCATTGCCCAGCTTGCCCCTGGAGACTTTTTGGACACCATTCGCCAAAAGCCAGAAGTTTCCCAAGAAACGATCAAGGCTTTAGAGCAGCAATATGGTCTGGATAAGCCTTTGCTACAGCAATATTTTCTGTGGCTTAAGGAAATTGTCACGCAGGGCAACTTCGGCGTGAGCTTTGCCTATTCTCAGCGATCGGTGACATCATTACTCTGGGAGCGTATAGGCGCAACTCTGCTGCTGTCGCTGGCATCACTCGTGATTACCTGGGCGATCGCTATTCCTTTGGGCATCTATAGCGCCATACATTACAACAAATGGGGCGATCGAATTCTGCGGATCTTCACCTATTTTGGTCAGGGTTTCCCGACGCTGATTACGGGTCTGCTGTTTCTATTTTTTGCTCAGGTTACGTCACCCCTGTTCCCAGTAGGCGGCATGACGAGTATTGACCATTCCGACTTCACCCCGCTAGGCAAGGTAATTGATATCGGCTGGCATATGATCTTGCCGACCCTTGTGCTGAGCATTACCGGATTTGCTGGATTACAGCGGCTCATGCGGGGCGAACTTCTGGATGTGCTGCGGCAAGACTATATTCAAACCGCACGCGCCAAAGGATTGCCCGAAAATCGCGTCATCTACATCCATGCACTCCGGAATGCTGTCAACCCTCTGATCACGCTATTAGGCTTTGAGTTTGCAGGTCTGCTGAGCGGCGCGTTTATTACCGAAACCTTTTTTAACTGGCCGGGTTTGGGGCGGCTGGTTCTTCAGGCGGTGCAGAGCCAAGATTTGTACTTAACGATGGCAAGCCTGATGATGGGAGCCGTAATGCTGATTATTGGTAATCTTCTGGCAGATTTGGCGCTGAAGTTTGTTGACCCCCGAATCAGCCTATCGGAAATAGACTAATTTCTAGAGTTAGCTCCATTCCTGATTTTGATTACCGCAAGCTTGCCACCGTCATCGGTTCTCACACCCAAATTAGATCGGAGATCCTAACTAAAGCGATATTTCGCAAATTGAGTAAACTTGCGACAATTGAGTAGAAGACAGAGAGGAAACAACCCATGAAATTCTACGACTGGTTCCGTCAATCCATCCGCAATCCTAAGTACCGCTGGTGGATTTTGGGCGGCGCGGCTGTGTACCTAATCAGCCCGATCGATATTGCTCCCGATTTCATTCCCTTCATTGGGCAGATCGATGACGTAGTGATCATGACCCTAGTGGTATCAGAAATTTCTCAAATGTTGCTCGATCGCGTCAAAGCTAACAAAGACAAAAAGTCTGGAACGGTATCAGCTCAAACAACCAGTCCTGTGGATGCTACTGACTCTGTACCAGTAGATGTGAAAGCAGTCCAGGTTGACTAGCGCGAGAACTCCCTAAGCTGAGCGTTAGCATTGAAAAACTGCCGATCGATGCCTTGAATAACCAAGATTGTGGTGATTAGAGTGGCGATCGCTAAGATGAACATGATCAACATCTGATAGAGCGCTGCGTTGAGAGGGTTGATGCCGCCCAAAACCTGTCCGGTGAACGCGCCAGGTAGCGTGACGATGCCTACTACCGTCATGGTATTGAGGGTCGGAATCAGCCCTGTTTTGATGGCATCTTTGCGGTAAAGCTCCGTGGCTTGCTGGGGCGTGGCTCCTAAGCTGAGGTGAGTCTCTAAATCAAGCTGACTAGCGTTGAGGGTGCTAACAAACCGATCGCCTGCAATTGCTGCCGCATTCATGGTGTTACCCAGCAAGATCCCGGCTAGCGGAATTAGGTATCGTGGCTCATACCAGGGGCTAGGTTGCAGTACTAGCAGGGTCACGTAAGCTAGGGTAAAGGCTGTGCTGAGCAATACTGAGCCGCCCACGATTGGCAGAAGGTTAGGAATCTTTTTGCTGATGCGATTGCGTGCCACAATGGTGGCGATCGTCAGCATTGCCATTAAAATTCCCAGAACTGCCCAAGGATTGTTAATAGCAAAAATAATTTCCAGGACATAGCCCACGACTAGAAGCTGAAGCACTGTGCGTCCGGTAGCGATCGCCAGACTTTTCTCTAGCCCCAGCTTTTGCCATGCCGAAAGGGCGATCGCCAGTACCATCAGCCCCAGCGCTAGCCCAATGCGCACCAAGTCTAGCTCAATCAGTCCGTTCACCAAATATTGTCCCTAAGCTAAATTTAATGAGCTGCTTGAGGTTAATCCACTTCTGCCTCAGTCTCCAGAATTTGCTAGATTCCATTGCAGCAATCTTCTCCTCAGCCTGCTTCAGTTTAGCTCTTAGGCGCTTTCGCTGGACTTTAGACTGCACCTGAAATTGATTAAATGAAGTTTCGATCTGCTCCTGCTGAATTTGCGACTGCTCCAATACAGCTTCAAGCTGCTGTTGTCGGACTTGAGATTGCTCCAGGCTATGTTGAAGCTGCTGCTGCTGAGCTTGAGATTGCTCTAAAGTGACTTGGGATTGTCGTAAGTTGGCTTGAGTGACTCGAAGCTGAGCGGTAATTGATCGCAGCCCTGCCGTAATTCCAGGCGGCAGATAGTCTAAGCGTTCTAGAGTTGAGCCATGGCGATCGATAAAATCTGCTAAAAGGCGATCGTCAAAAAATTCTTGCCAGCCTCCAACTTGCCCTTTCCGTACAAATTGAATGTTAGGATCAGAACCTCCAAACACACGATACTGATCTTCTCGATATTGCTGCTGCTTTTCAAGTTTTTGCATATTGGAAAACTCAGAAGCTTTTACGGCAGAGGTCAGTCTACTGGAGTCGATCGGTAAATCTGCAAATTCTAGAAAACGAGTTAGCTCGCGTTCAGCATTTGCCTTCAGATCTTCGTACTTAATCAATAAAAAATTTTGGTTTGCTCGCTCAATCCATGAACCCACATGATGATTCCAAGGAGTGAAGTCATCAACAGTCCCGTTATTAAAGCGCAGGATAAAATCTTCAAACCTAGTGTGGCTCTCCACAAGCCCAAACTTGAGCGCATAGAAGTAATAGGAAACCGCGACGTCTCGTCCATCTCTGACGATATAAACAACCCGATTGTATTCGGGCGTAAATGGGCTATGGCTTTTAATAATTCTTGGCTTTTGTAGTTGCTCAACTTGCTCAGGGTTGTAATGAATATCTGGAATAATTGAATCGCAGTTTTTGAAATTACACCTGCTGTGGGTAAGGTAATTACCAATCAAAAACCGCAGCCAAGTGTTGCCTGACTTTGGATAGGAAACTAAAAAGATGTCATCAGGCAGTGACTGAGATTGTGCTGGGCACAAGGTGCTGTTCATAGTCTCGACCTATGTACTGCTAGGGGAAAATAAGGTTTAGGAGGGTGATATTGCGGTTAGTCACTCACCGGGCGATCAAACCATCAAAAACTAGAAGCTCTGTCTGCAAAGGGATTAAGATTCTCTATTACGAA
Organism: Synechococcales cyanobacterium PMM_0036; assembly: GCA_949127645.1. Classification (GTDB taxonomy): domain Bacteria; phylum Cyanobacteriota; class Cyanobacteriia; order Elainellales; family Elainellaceae; genus Drouetiella. The sequence goes on along the minus strand of CASBQM010000155.1, from coordinate 2,965 downwards.
CAATCTTCTAGAACTACTATACTCTCTTAAAGTTCCCATACAGCTACCTTAAACTCTTCTCAGGAAAGCTTTTGAGAAAAGGTTAAGAATAAAACGCTCAGTTGTCTTGAACTCATACAGTTTTAGCACTGCCATCAACGTCTCTTACAGCACGTTTACTATGTCGATCGCTTGTTTCGGCTGTCCCCCAAAATCCATTTGCCTCTGGTTGCCTGACAAACTTTTGCCCCCTCATCCCCGACCCCTTTTCTCACGCGAAGGTTAAATCTTCGGAACTATTTCTAACCCCAACTCACTCCTTCCTTAACGATTCGAGCAGGATTTCCCGCAATGAGTAAGTTCGGCTCTGTAAATTGGCGCGTCACCACTGATCCTGCTGCAACAATACAACCATCAGGAATCGTTACTCCCTTTAAGATTGTGACATTACATCCGATGAGAACATTATTGCCAATAGAAATCCTCCCCTCCCGCTCTACTCTCCCTGGATAATCTACCTGATGAAAATCTGTATCGAGAAATTGACATCCCCAGGAGATAGCGCAACCATCCCCGACTTCAAGATGATTATCTATTACTAAAGTCGTTCCGGTGTTGATAAAGCCTTTCCCAAATGAGGCTGTTGCTCCTTTAGCTATATGAAACCTGCAACCCCTACCAATGCTAAAGTCGCCTTTGAACCTAAGCTTGCCGTGAATGTTGAGATAAGTGCGATCGCATGGGTGAGAGAATCCGACATAACTAATCTCAACTCTAAGAGTCCCATTTACATCAAGATTCTTTAAGCCTCTTATTGTGGCATTCTGATGGGAGAGAATATTCTTACGTCTAGATTTGTAGTAAAGATTCTTCGCTAATACTGCAAAATATTCTGAATCAGAATCTCGACACTCTTTGTAAAGGCTATGCATTTGAGTAGGTGAATTAGGGCTGCTCATAAGTTTGTCTTTATGCTTCTAGAGTGTTTGGCATTAGCGTCTTAAATTTATGCGCTCTTTAGGGTTGAACCTTTTTGTGAGGCTTTGACTTATTCTTCTTATTGTCGGGAACCACTTGCATCAGATTCGCCCAGGATTGGTAAGACGCTCTCGCCTCATACAGACGTAAGAATCCTTCTGAACCACTCAGAATTTAGCCTACTTAGGCTTCGCGCTAATCAGCTAGCTTCTTGTCTACGCCTCTGGATTAGTCAAAGGCATTCCAGGCTCTACCCCAACCAATGCTTATGTGATCAAATATGATAACGCGGGCAAGGAGCTATGGTCTAAAGAATGGAGTGGGTCTGGCTCTAGCAGCGCCACTGGAGTAGCGATCGATCTAGACGGCAATATCTATATTGCGAGCATTACCAATGCTACGTTAACCACCAATATTGATCGACCCCTCACGGGCGACGATGTGTTTTTGGCAAAGTATAGCGCAAGCGGCGCAAAGCTTTGGGATCAGACGATCGCCATTTCTGCAGCAGAATATGCCCGGGGTATCGCGGTCGATAGCAGCGGCAATGTCTACATCACAGGTGAGACAGAGGGCACTTTGCCGGGACAGACTAGCGCCGGGGGCAAGGACGGCTTCGTGGCAAAATACAGCACGACTGGAACCCAGCAATGGCTGAAGCAGTTTGGCACAGCGGGATTGGATGAATCTCAAGCGATCGCCGTTAGCGAAACGGGCTATGTCTTCTTGACGGGCGAAACGACAGGCGGCATTTTTGGCAACACCAGCGCTGGAGGTTCTGATGCCTGGATCGCCGCATTTAGCAGCAACGGTACTTTGGTAGGCAGCACCCAACTCGGCACCGCCAAAGACGATGAATCCTACGGTATTGCCGTATCAGGTGGCGCAGTCTATGTGCTGGGGCAGACCTTAGGGGCGATCGCAGATACTGCCGACCAGGGACAGTACGATGCCTGGGTGACGAAATACTCTGTGACCTAAACCGCTTAGCTCACCGTCTATTTCTGAGAGGTTCACACCCTGAACACTCTCAAAGAACACAGCCTAGCCCTGCCTAAATACCCGACTAGCTATTAGCATTCTCAACTGCGTCCGCCAGTTGCCATAGCGGCTAGGACAGCCTGCTGACTTGCCTGACCGTAAATTGTTTTGAGATATTCCAGTAGAAGCTGAGAGGCGATCGCTCCTTGATTGCCCCCCGCCTCTGCCTTGAGAGGGATTGCGCCTAACACATCCAGAATGGTTTCGCTGCTAGGAGGTGGAACCACTACAACCAGAGAAGATTCTAACTGCTCATCGTATTGCCAGAAAGTGGCAAGATCGATCTGAGAAGATTCTGGAATGGTTTCCTCCACGAGCCTAACCTCGCCCTGAGTGCTGCGGGTCTGACGCAGAGCCGTAATAATCTGCTCTTTGCTGCGACCGCGTAGCTGAAACAGCACAAACGGATCTTCGCTGAAGCGATCGCCCAGCAGGTAATAAACGGCTCCAATGTGCTTGCAGGGGTTCGCTGGATCAGGACAAGAGCAGCGGCTATGAATATCAAACTTAGTGTAGGGAAATAAGCTCAGCCCGTTGGCGGTAAAAACTTCCTCAATATTCTGCGGCATCTCCCCCGACAGCAGCTTCGCCGAGAAAATTGCCCGTTCCGACATTGACTCAATCACATACTGCCACTGCTCATCATCAAAGGGATCGAGAGATAGAGACACATCATAAGGTTCTGGTGCGGTTCCCTGAACCTGTGCCGCCACCTTAGAGCCATCAAACTGGATATCCAGCACATTGCCTTGACGAGCATAATTTCGAGCGCGCTCTAGCCGTCGCCGCCAGCCAAAGGACTCCAGCACATCAACCCAGCGCTGTGCCCACCATTCGCGGTTAGATTGAGTGTCGTAGTGGGTCATGGGCAAAAGCCTTGTGAATGCCTTTATCCTAGCTCGATAGAAATATCCTCAAACACTGTTAGAGCATAGAGCTAGGTATTGAAATAAGATTTATACTGAGG
>CASBQM010000154.1 GCA_949127645.1 Synechococcales cyanobacterium PMM_0036 | reverse complement strand
GGGGAGGCGATCGTCACTCTGTTTTCTAGTTAAATTTCTAGTTAAAATCCTCATACCTTACCTTTAGCGATACATTCAGCAACTTTGCTCAAACCTCCTGAAAGCTTGGTGTATCCCTAAACTCATGTTTAGATTAAATCAGCTAAATTAAATCAGCCCCTTTCGCTCGTAGGCTACATGGAACCGATTCCTCTCCCGTCCCACATTCACTACGAGCTGCTTTTGCAAGTGCTAGAGCGGCAGACAATGTTCGCAGTGGGGCGTAAGTCTCCTCAACGAGAGCAAGTTCATGAGCTAATTGGCACCTTGCGCAAGGCACTAACCCAGCAGAAGCAGCTAGAGGATAGCTGCCAGCGTGACAGCCTTGCAGTTGACTATCGCTGGTCGCTCAACCATGCTGCTCCCCATTATGCTGAACCTACTGCACCGGGTCAGGCTTCAGATGTTGCTAATTCCAGCAAGTAGGGAATCATGTCCGAAATAACATAACGAAGGTTTTTTAGAAAATCTCCGTGGCTTTTAGAAGGTGGCTTTTAGAAAGTTTTTGTTGTAGCCAAGCCCATTGCCATGCTGCTAATTGCTGCTACACTATTTCAATTCTAAAACAGCGTCAATTCTAAAACAGCAGTCGAAAGCAGTACGGCGACGCTAAATGCTCATTGGGGCATTACGGTCTAAATTATCTTGTTGGTTTTGTGGGAGGTTCTGAGTGTCTCAGTTGGATTCATCTCAGGCAAATTTAGTTCAGGCAGAGATAGTCCAGACAGATTTGACTCCGATCGAGCTAGTTTCAGCAGAGCTAGCTCAAACTCCCCTAAATCAAGCGAATTGGGGAGACGATCGCTCCAATCCGATGCCTTTCCCACCCACTTTCGAGGGCATTTCCCCCGCGATCGATCCTTGTCTGGAGCTAGCGCTTACCTCTGCCGACTATCAAACCCTGCTAGACGAATTAGCTCAAGCTCAGGCGCTTGATAAAGAGAAAATTTCAAGGATCTTTCATCTAGAGCAAGCTTTAGATCAAGCCCTGTCTTATCTAGAAGAACTGCGTCTAAAGCTTCAGGATCAGGCGATTTTGGAAGGACAACTTGCCGTCACTGAAGACTATGCCTCGGTGCAGCAACAGGCGATCGCCCGTCTCAAGCTGCAAATGGGAGAGCAGCAACAGGCGCTAGAGGCACAGATCTTAGAAACTCAGCAGCGCGACCAGGCGATTCAGGAATTGCTGACGACGATCGAGGCTATGACCCAGACTCAGCAACAGGAAGTTGAGCGTCTGCGGCTGAGGATTTCTCAAGATCAGCAGGAGGCACAGATCCACCGCAATCGCATGGGTAAGCAGGTGCAAGACTTGCAGACAGCCTTAGAAACTCGGCACCAGCGTATGTTGGAAATGGAGGCAGAAATTCTGGCTTCCCGTACGGCAACCGCTAGCCTGCAAGGACAGCTCGAAGCCTCCCAGCAGCAGATTCGGGAGTTATCCGCTAGCTTACGCCAGTATCGATCGAGCCTTGCTCAACTCGAAGCCCAGATCGAGCAAACTCATGTAGTTCTAGAAGAACGCCACACGCGCACCCTTCGCCGCACTCAGGTTTCTGAGCAAAAGAACGATTTTCCACAAGATTTGACTAAAGCTTTGCGGCAGATAGAGGCGCTGCAAGAGCAATTGACTCAACAGGTAATTCAGCACACCCGTTTGCAGCAGGGCTTCCAAGAGCTAGAGGACGATCGCCAGATTTGGCAAACCCGTGAGGCGGCTCTAGACCAGCAGGTTGCCGAAATGCAGGAGCAAATTCTTCAGCAAGCCCAGCAGGTAACAGAGCATGAAACGGCGATTCAATATTGGCGCGATCGCCATGCTACCAGCCAGCGTCAAATCGTTCATATTCGAGATTTAGTAGACCACGCCCTGTCTGATCTGGCGATCGGTGAAGGCTCCAATTCTGAATCGCATGAAGCCCATCTCGTACTTGCTGAACTACTGACGGTCATTCAAACTATTCAACCCGCCATGCCGCCCGAACATTTGGAGCCGATCGCCTTTCCTCTGCCGCGTCTAGGCACTGTCGAGTTGCCTAACTTCTTGGTGCGTCGGCGCGCCCAATCTAGAGATCAGGCAAAGTAGCTTGCTGCGCTTCAAAAAGTTACAGATCACTAAAAAGCCAACACGATCGCAATAAGTTGTATCATCCTGGTCTGTGTCGATAGAATCTGTGTCAATAGGATTCGCGTCGATAGAAAGCTGGGCTAAGGCAGGATAGAGCAATGGATGACAAGTTAATGTTGATGATTCCGGGACCAACACCTGTACCGGAAAGCGTGTTGCTAGCTATGGCAAAGCATCCGATCGGGCATCGCAGCGGCGATTTTTCCAAAATTATTGCCGAAGTCACCGAAGGACTCAAGTGGCTGCACCAGACCCAGAATGACGTGCTGATCTTGGCGGCTAGCGGTACAGGCGCAATGGAGGCGGGAATCATTAACTTCCTGAGCCAAGGCGATCGCGTCATTGTCACCACAAACGGCAAATTTGGCGATCGCTGGGTCGAAATCTGTGAAGTCTACGGGCTAAACGTTGAAAAAGTCACGGCTGAGTGGGGCAAAGTCATTGACCCTGAGGCGGTTCGCGCTGCCCTCGAAGCCGATACCCAGAGGCAGATTAAAGCCGTTATCGTCACCCATAGCGAAACCTCGACGGGCGTAATTAACGATCTGGAAACCATTAGCCGCTACGTCAAAGCCCATGGTGCGCTGATGATTGTTGATGCGGTCACGAGTCTGGGAGCCACTAGCGTGCCGATCGATGCCTGGGGCTTGGATGTTGTGGCTTCAGGTTCGCAAAAAGGCTATATGCTGCCGCCGGGACTGGGTTTTGTAGCAGTCAGCCCCAAAGCCTGGGAAGCTTATGCTGCCGCGAAGCTGCCCCGTTTCTATCTAGATTTGGGCAAGTACCGCAAGGAAGCCGCCAAAAACAGTCATCCTTTTACGCCTCCGGTGAATATGTTTTTTGCGCTTCAGGTGGCGCTGGGCATGATGAAAGCGGAGGGGTTGGAGAATATTTTTGCCCGACACGATCGCCTCAAAAACGCCACGCGTGCTGCCATGAAAGCTCTAAATCTGCCGCTGTTTGCCCCCGACCAGGCAGGCAGTCCGGCAATTACATCTGTGGCTCCTATTGGCGTGGATGCTGAGAAGATTCGATCGATCATCCGCAAGCGCTTTGATATCGTCATGGCGGGCGGACAGGATCACCTCAGCGGCAAGATTTTCCGCATTGGGCATCTGGGCTTTGTGAGCGATCGAGATATTTTGACGGCGATCGGCGCTCTGGAAGCCGCCCTAAGCGAGTTAGGCTACGAAAACTTTACGGCGGGTGCGGGAGTGGCTGCGGCTGCTCAAGTTCTGACGCGGTAGCAGGATTTTTAGCGCTGCCTTACCGGGCAGCGCAAGTTCATTGACGCTATCGCACCAGCAGCACCGGGCAGTTGGCATACACCCGCACATAGTCTGAAAGCGACTGACCCAAAAGGCGATCGAGATCAGGCAATCCTTTAGCGATCGAAGGACGGCTTTCGGGCGATCCCAAAATTAGCAGATCGACATGCAGATCTTCGGCAAGCTGACAAATCCGTTCACCGGGCTTGCCTTCGGGCGCAACACACTTGTAGTTAACGCCGTATTTTTTCGCTTCGTTGATTGCCGGAATCAGCACCGGATCTTCGTTGGGATTAGCGACAATTTCACCCGGCTTTAGCTTTAGGTCCGGATTGGTGTGGACGAGGACAAGCTGACTGTCTTTGATGTCTCGCAGGAAGGCGATCGCCAGCTTCAGACATTTCTGCGCAGAAGGCGACTTATCCATTGCCACCATAATCC
>CASBQM010000153.1 GCA_949127645.1 Synechococcales cyanobacterium PMM_0036 | reverse complement strand
GTACTGTAATTTATGTTGCTGATCATAATACACATGTTATCAGAGAAATTTCAGGAGGTGTAGTTAGTAATCTTGCAGGCACGGCATTTCTCGCAGGAGCAAATGATGGTCCTGGAGTTACGGCAACTTTTGATCATCCCTTCGGAATTGAAATCGATCAAAATGGGAATATTATTGTTGCGGATGAATGGAATAATCGTTTAAGAAAAATCACTCCATCAGGTACTGTAACTACGTTTGCAGGAACAGGAACTACAGGCTCAACGGATGGTGCTGCATTGGCTGCAAATTTTAACTACCCTTGGGATATCGCAGTCGATAGCCTTAATAATATTTTTGTTCTTGATGGATTTAATCATACTGTAAGAAGGATTGATAACCTTACTAATCAGGTTACAACTTATGTTGGTACTCCTGGTGTAATCGGTTCTGCTAATGGTAATGGTCCTGCAGCAAGTTTTAATAATGCTACCGGAATAGTTTACAATCGTGCCGATCATTGTTTGTATGTTGCAGATGCTGCAAATCATCTTGTCAGAAAAATAACTGCAGTCTCTTCTATAATTCTTAATCTATCTGTTACAGGAAATGCTACTGTTTGTTTTGGAGATAGTATTACGCTGCTTGCAACACCAGCAGGTTTGAGTAATTACAGTATCTATGAAAATAATATTTTACTGGGAAGCTCAGCGAATAATTCAATTAAAATTCCAGGACTTTCAACAGGTGCTCATACATTAAACTGTACAGCTATTGATGGCACAGGAGCAACTGCAGGATCAAATTCCATTTCAGTAACCGTTCTTGCACCCTTTGTTCCAACGATTACCTCTACTAACGGAACCAGTTTTTGCAATGGAGATTCACTTAAACTTGTTGCGCAAAGTGGAACAAATTATACTTGGTCGACCGGAGCTACAACCGCTTCTATTTGGGTTATATCTCCAGGATCCTATTCAGTTACAGTTACAAATTCTAATGGATGTGATGGTACTTCTGCACCTGTTTCTATTACTCAATTAACCGCTCCAACGGTATTTGTAATTCCAACAGGTCCATTGAATTTATGCCCAGATGATTCCTTGTCATTGATTGGCAGTACTGGATCATCTTGGTTATGGTCGAACGGAGCCACTACTCAAAATATTACTGTACCGGCAGGAACATACACCCTAACAGTTACTGGAAGTAATGGTTGCAAATCATCTTCAACTCCAGTCGTTTTAACAAATTATTCGGTGATTGCTCCAACGGTTACACCACCCGGACCAATCACTATTTTACAAGGTGATTCAATTCAGTTGATCGCAAATGGTGGAAGTACTTATCAATGGTCAAATGGTCAAAGTGGAAGTTCTGTTTATATCAACTCAGGTGGAAATATAACTGTCATCAGCACAGATAATAACGGTTGTCAAGTTCCTTCAACGCCGGTTTCTGTAACTGTGATTAATGCCTCCACGATGGTAAGCGCCGGAGGAACCACATCGTTTTGTCAAGGAAACAATGTGGTTTTAAGCTCTGCATTCTCCACAGGTAATCAATGGTTGTACAATGGCATTCCAATACCCGGTGCAACTGCACAGCAATTTACTGCTTATGATAGTGGCTATTATACTGTTGGTGTTTGGCTGAATAATAACTGGCTATATTCTGATTCTATTGTAGTAACCGTATTTCCTTCTCCTCAACTAGCAACTGTAAATGATACGAGTATTTGTAGTGGCTCAACCATTCAACTGCAGGCACAACTCATGAGTGGGGTAACATTTCATTGGTATGATCAGGATCTAGGTGGAACTTTACTCGCTAACGGTAATGTATATACGACTCCAGCACTTATAAATTCAACAACTTATTATGTTGAGACGCAAAATACCAATGGTTGCGTTTCAGTAGGTAGAGTGGCGGTTAATGTTATCGTTACTTCTTCTCCTACTGCTAACTTTACTCAAACCGTACAACCACAGAGCGGACAATATATTTCAACTTTCAATAATATCACTAGCAATGCCGATACTTATTTCTGGATTTTCGGAGATACTAGTATTGCTGGAAATACTTCTACGGATCCAAATCCTAGTTATGCATATCCCGCCGTTGGTGATTATCCAGTTATCTTAATTGCTATCAACAGTAATGGTTGTGTGGATACTTTACTCCGCACGATATCTGTAAATGCAAATAATCCAACTTTCCTCCCCACCACTTTCACACCTAATGGCGATGGAAAAAATGATGTCTTCAGAGTTCGTGGAGATAATGTTTATCTGCAAGAAATGATGATTTATGATCAGTGGGGAACCTTGATCTATCGTACCGATGCTTCCAAACCAAACTGGGATGGAACTATCGCGGGCAAACATGTTCAGAATGGAACTTATGTATATAGGATCCGAATAACCGACAAAGACAATACATCTAAAGAACTAACGGGCTCAGTTACCGTAATTAAATGAAAAAGGTACTGAATATTTTAATGCTTCTTGTTGCAAGCCTCTTCGTGGTGAAGAATGGCGTTGCTCAAGATCCTCATTTTACCCAGTTCCATAGAATACCCACTTTTTATAATCCTGCCTCAGCAGGACATGGCGTTGAGCATATTCGATTAACGATGCTTTATAGAAATCAATGGTCGAGTGTAACAAGCCCATTTAAAACACAGGCGCTATTTTTTGATAAGCAAGTTAGTAAAGTAGGGTTCGGCATCAATATGATCAACAATACTGTTGACATTTTGTGTCTTCATTACCTTGTATCCTGCTGTGATGATGGTCTTAATGTCAGTAAGAGTACCATTAAGTTC
>CASBQM010000152.1 GCA_949127645.1 Synechococcales cyanobacterium PMM_0036 | reverse complement strand
GTGGAGGTGGGGGCACTCAAATAGTCCGCTGAGAAGCCGGAACTGCGAGGTTTCAGAAAATGGATGCTCGACTCTGCCCCCAAATCTGCCCCCCAGTCTGCCCCTAAATCTGCCCTCAAGCCTGCTGGCTCCTGTATCACCTCCTGTATCGCTGGCTCTTCTACCTCAACAGAGGGCACACCAATAGAGGGCGCAATCTCCAGATCCGGCAGAGCAGAATCAACCCTATCAACTGGAGCAAGATTGGGCAGGGCAGAAGGAGCGATCGCCAAATCTAACTCCTGCATCCAGGCAGGCAGCATCGCCCCGGTCTGCTGACCTACAATGCGAATCAGCCGAATCGACTCAACGCCCAGATTGGCAATCCCCTTCTGGACAAACGCCGTCAGCGCTTCGCGGCTAGGGACTCTTTCAGCCTCCAGAACGACCTCTAGTAAGTCATTCTGACGCTCGACGGTGGCAGTCATACCGCGCGGCTGAAGCGACTGATTCATTAAAGCGGCGATCGCCTGTGGATCTCCCTGTCTGGCTAGGTCTAAAATATGTGGCTGTGTCATAACTCTATTTAGCTCGTCAACTGTTTTGCTCTACAATCTTGGCATTGGCTTGTTTTGCTCCCATTTAGCGCTGGCTCATTTCAGCTCCTAGATAGGGATCTGATATTTATCATTGATATCTAGCTTATGGATATCAGGGGGATGAATATTGCGATCGTTCATATTTAGTTCACTGGCAGCCTTTGGGCTAAGCCTAATCATCAGCCCGATACAGATTAGTTTGATAGGTCGTAGGTGTTCCTAATATTAGGTCAACTTGCCACAGGTCGACTCAATGCAAGTTAGCTCGATATAGATTAGCTCGATCTTAGGTCAACCTAATACATATAGTTCACCTCTCAATAGTTCGGCTATCAATAGTTCGGCTATCAATAGCTCGGCTATCGATAGTCTGCCCATTCATTCGCCCAATACTTTAGTTCTACAATGTTCTACAGTTTGTCCGGTGTTTTCTTCGATAGTTTGCTCAGCCTCTTATTTCTTATGCCCCTATGAGTATTGGTTATCTTGCCCTCGTTCTCCATGCCCATCTGCCCTTTGTGAGACATCCAGAAAGCGATTACGTTTTGGAAGAGGAGTGGCTGTTCGAGGCAATTATAGAAACCTATATCCCCTTGCTCCATGTCTTTGAAGGACTCAAGCAGGACGGGGTTGATTTTAAGATAACCATGAGTATGACACCCCCGCTGGTGTCAATGTTGCGCGATCCTTTGCTTCAAGATCGGTTTGGTCACTATTTGGCGCAGCTTCAGGAGCTAACCGAGAGAGAAATTGACCACAACGCGCAGAATGGGCACCTCCGGTATCTGGCAGAATTTTACGCCGCTGAATCTAGTAAGGTTCGGCAGACTTGGGAGCGCTATCAGCGAGATCTGGTGGGAGCCTTCAAGCAATTTCAGGACAGCAACAACCTAGAAATCATCACCTGCGGCGCGACCCACGGATATTTTCCCCTAATGAAAATGTATCCCCAGGCGGTCTGGGCACAAATCCAGGTGGCCTGTGAGCATTATGAAGAGAACTTTGGTCGTCCGCCCGTGGGGATGTGGCTACCCGAATGTGCCTACTATGATGGCTTAGAGCGTTTAATCGCCGATGCAGGCATCCGCTATTTCCTCACCGATGGTCATGGGGTGCTATATGCGCGTCCTCGCCCCCGGTTTGGTACCTATTCTCCTATCTTTACCGAAACCGGAGTGGCAGTCTTCGGGCGCGATCAGGAGTCTTCGCAGCAGGTGTGGTCGTCAGAGGTGGGATATCCCGGCGCACCTGAATACCGTGAGTTTTACCGCGATCTAGGCTGGGATGCTGAGTATGAGTACATCAAGCCCTACGTGATGCCCAACGGTCAGCGCAAGAACACGGGCATTAAGTACCACAAAATTACAGGCAAAGGGCTAAGCCTCAGCGAAAAGAATCTTTATGATCCCTATTGGGCAAAAGAGAAAGCCGCCGAACACGCTGGAGACTTTATGCGGAATCGGGTGCAGCAGGTCGAGCATCTTCACAACATTATGCAGCGTCCGCCGCTGATTGTTTCGCCTTATGACGCGGAGCTATTTGGGCACTGGTGGTATGAGGGACCGTGGTTTATTGATTACCTGTTCCGCAAAACCTGGTTTGACCAAAGTACCTTTGAAATGACGCATCTGGCAGACTATTTGCAAAAGCATCCTACGCAGCAGGTCTGCCGTCCGGCACAGTCGAGCTGGGGCTTTCGGGGTTTTCACGAGTTTTGGCTCAACGAGACGAATTCCTGGATTTATCCCCATCTGCACAAGGCAGCAGAACGGATGATTGAGCTTGCTAAGCGTGAGCCTATGGATGAGCTTGAGTGGCGATCGCTCAACCAAGCCGCCCGTGAGCTGCTGCTGGCGCAATCCTCTGACTGGGCATTCATCATGCGGACAGGCACAATGGTGCCCTACGCCGTGCGCCGGACGCGATCGCACCTTCAGCGATTCAATAAGCTCTGGGAAGACATTATGCAGGAGAAGATTGATTCGGGCTGGCTTGAGAAAGTCGAGGCGATCGACAATATTTTTCCCAGCATTAACTACCGCACCTATCGATCGCTATAGATCTACTCAAGGAGATAGATCTGCCTGAAGAGATTTGCCTGAGAGCAACGTACGCCGCTCTCAGGCTTCAGGACTAGCTTTAGGACTAGCTCAAGTGGCGCTCAAAAAACGCCAGAGTCATTGCCCAAGATTCATCTGAGGCGACTGGGTTGTAGCTGTCGCGGCGATCGCTAAAAAACCCGTGATCTGCATCAGGAAACACGTTAATGGCGTAGCGCTTTTTGTTCGTAGATAGCGACAGCGCTATCCGCTCATGTTCATCAGGGGCGATCGACTGATCGTTTGCGCCATACATCAGCATAATCGGCGATTTGATCGCGGATGTCAGGTCAAGCAGAGACTTTCGCCCAAGCGGATCGGGATTTGCCGCAATGCCGCCGCCGTAAAATGAAACACCCGCCTTGAGTTTGTCGGCATGGGTAGCACTTGCCAGATAGACAAATCGTCCGCCCATGCAAAAGCCGATCGTGCCGACTGTGCCAGGTTTTACTTCTGTACGACCCGCCAAAAACTCTAGCCCTTTGCCAAATTCCGCCATTACGGTATCGTCGCTCAGGGTTTTGAGCTTGGCAACTGCCGCAGGAACGTTGGTGTACTCAAACGTATCGCCATGATAGAAATCAGGGGCGAGGGCGGCATATCCAGCTTGAGCGAGGCGATCGCACACGCTCTTGACGTAGGCATTCAGCCCAAAGGCTTCCATAATCACCACTACAGCCGGGTGTGTAACCGTGCCGCTAGGGCGAACATAGTAACCCTTGAGATTAGCTGCTAGTGTCACCATTGATCCGGGTGCAGCGGGCATGGCAGCGATCGCTTGGCTATCGGCTTTCGTGAACAGAGTCGCGGCAGCAATGCCAGAGGAAGCCATCAACAGGTCACGTCTTTTCATAGAAAAATCAGGGAGATTAGCGATAGATGACAATTCTACCGCTAAGGTTTGTTTATTAACAAATCTTAATAGGCTCGGAGGATGACAGCCTATTTGTCGGCTTTGGGTTTTCCTTCCGTGTCAACGACAACGACAATGACGCGATCGCCAGAGGTTGGCTTTGGTGGTTCTGGCTTCTCTTTTTCAAGTAGGGGGGCACAAAACATTGCAGCAATACCGAGGAGAAGCAATTCCATAATTAGTAGCCCTCCTGTAGAAAAATTTAGTTAAAAGAGCAGCGTGAACTTAGCCCCCTGCACAAATGCACCACTTGCACTTGAAACAGGGATTCTAAGTTGCAGAAATTCGTCCACGCAGAAACAGTGGAACCCCTAAACCCAGTCCTATAAACCTAAAAACCCTGTAAGCCCAGAGCTTGTCAGCTCAAAAGCTTACTCAAAAACTACGTTCCTGCAACCCGTCTTGATATTTTTTTAAGATATCAAGCAAAAGATATCATGAAGTAGTATCAAGATGCAAGCTTGCTGAAATTAAGCTTTATCATCAATTCTCTTTCCAGAGCTTTACGTATTTCCACTTAACTCAGTATACGCATAAAATTTTTTATTGGGTATAAATTCTGTAGGGCATAAAGCTCTTTCTAAGTGAAAATGAGGAGAATCAGCTTTTATTTCACCCATCTTTTCATGATCTACGTAGATTTTTCCTGCACCACATAGCGGAAGAGCAGGAAAGCGATCGCTCAAGATCCGTAAATTTAGATACTTGCGTGTTCCAGACTATGCTTTAGTCTCAGTCTGGAGCTGTCCAGCTTTGCCAACTGCTACAATCCATCTAATCTGCTAGGCTACACTCGTTTCAAATTCGCTGGTTCTTGACTCTCCATGACTGACACTATCCTTGATGTCCGCAACCTTCAGGTACAGTTCCAGAGCGGCGATCGCTTCGTCACAGCGGTGGACGGCATTTCGTTTCAGGTGCAGCGCGGACAGACGTTAGGCATTGTGGGCGAATCGGGATCAGGCAAGTCGGTGACTTCGCTAGCGGTCATGGGTTTGGTGCCCAATCCTCCAGGCAAGGTAACAGGGGGCGAAATCTGGTTTCGCGGGCTTGATGAAGATGATAAAGCGGTAGATTTGCGATCGCTCTCGTCGCTGCAAATGCAGAAATATCGAGGCGGCAAGGTTTCCATGATTTTTCAGGAGCCTCTGAGTTCGCTCAATCCGGTCTATACCTGCGGCTTTCAGCTCACCGAGGCTTTGCGGCAGCATCAGCCTGATATCTCCCCTGCCGAGGCGCGGCGAAGAGCAATTAATCTACTGCAAGAGGTAAAGCTGTTGCCCAGCGATCAGGCGCTTCAGCAAGAGGCTCTGGAAACTTGGAGTAAAGAGTCTACAACCAGCCGGAAATCTGCTACTTCAAAATCTGACTTGACCTCTGACTTGACTTCTGAGCAGCCCTCTGAAAAACAGGTCATGCAGTGGGTGAATCAGCGGAAACACGCAATTTTAGAGCGCTATCCTCATGAGCTTTCGGGCGGTCAGATTCAGCGGGTGATGATTGCCATGGCGATTTCCTGTAATCCGTCTCTGCTGATTGCCGACGAGCCAACGACGGCATTGGATGTGACAGTGCAAGCGACTATTCTGGATCTGCTGCGGGAACTGCGCGATCGCCGGGGTATGTCAATCATGTTCATTACCCACGATTTGGGCATCATTGCCGAAATCGCCGACTCGGTAGCGGTCATGTATCAGGGCAAAATTGTTGAGTATGGTTCGGTGTGGCAAATCTTCTCTAATCCACAGCATCCTTATACCAAAGGTCTGTTAGCCTGCCGTCCTCAGCCCGGACATCGCATGAGGTATTTGCCCACCGTCTCGGATTTTATGGAGGTTACCGATACCCCGACGGGTGAACCTTTGATCCGCGAACGGCAGATGAATCCTGAGCAGGTAATGCGTTTCAGCACAGAAATTAGCTCGGCAGAAGTCGCTCAGCGCTTGACGGAATTGGGACAACAGGCTCCGCTGCTGTCCGTCGAGCATCTGCAAGTGCGCTATCCCGTGCGCGGCGTATTTGGGCAGACTCAGCGCTATGTGATGGCGGTCAACGATGTCAGCTTTCAGGTGTTTCCGGGCGAAACCCTGGGGCTAGTGGGAGAATCGGGCTGTGGTAAAACCACGCTGGCGCGTACCCTGATCCGGCTGATCAGACCTTCTGAAGGCAAGATCCTGTTTGACACTGTAGACATTGCTCAACTTCCCGTACTTCAGATGCGTCGTTTTCGGCGCGAAATGCAAATCATCTTCCAAGACCCGTTTAGTTCGCTTGATCCGCGTATGTCGATCGGCTCTGCCGTAATGGAGCCGTTGAAGATTCATGGCGTGGGCAACAGCCGCCGCAACCGTCAAGAGCGAGTTGCCTATCTGCTAGAACGCGTCGGTCTGGAGGCGAGCTGTGCCAATCGCTATCCTCACGAATTTTCGGGCGGTCAGCGGCAGCGGGTCTGCATTGCGCGAGCGTTGGCGCTAAACCCCAAGTTCATCATTTGCGATGAGTCGGTGTCGGCGTTGGATGTGTCGGTGCAGGCACAGGTACTAAACCTGCTAAAAGAGCTGCAAGAAGAGTTTAAGCTCACCTATATTTTCATCTCCCATGATTTGAGCGTCGTCAAATTTATGAGCGATCGCATTATGGTAATGAATCGGGGCAAAGTCGAAGAAATTGGCACGGCTGAACGCATCTACCAGGAACCGCAGAAAGCCTACACCCAACAGCTCATTGATGCCATTCCGAGTGGCAGCCTGGAGGTGATCCGCGATCGTCAAGCCCAGCGAGGCTTTGCGGTGAACTAAGAAGAGCCGCACATCTAAAGAGCAATTTCACCTCTGGCAATACCCATGCCAATCGCCAGCCCAATGCAGCCCAAAAAGGTGACTGCCATAATAAACAGGGCAAAGATTTCCCCGGCAGAGAGTGGGCGATCGGTCGGATCAAGGTAAGCTGAGGAGCGATATTTTCGAGATTCGGACAGAGATTCGGAGCGTGGGATGTCAAGATCGCGGGGTGGCTGAATCACTGAGT
>CASBQM010000151.1 GCA_949127645.1 Synechococcales cyanobacterium PMM_0036 | reverse complement strand
GCGTTGGGCTATGGCGAAATTACCTTAAATTTGGTCGTTAACCGCATCCGAGAAGCCGTCAAAGCTAAGCAGCCGATCGCCCCTGCCCAGGATACCCATGAAATGCTGCTGTTGCCCTCTAGCTCTACCAGCCATTTTTCAACCCGCACCAAAGGCTCACCGATCGCCGGAGTCGAGGGGCTGTTGTACAACCTGGCCGGATGCTGTAACCCGGTTCCCGGCGAGGCAATTATTGGCGTAGTCACACTGGGGGGGCGAGGTATTTCTATTCACCGACAGGGCTGCCACAACACCGACAGCATACCGGGCGATCGCTTGATTCCGGTAAGCTGGAATGATGCGGTCAGTCATGACAGCCGCCCGCAGACCTACCCCGTCCAGGTGCAAATTGAGGTGATCGATCGCGTAGGTGTTCTCAAAGATATTTTGTCTCGTCTCAGTGACTACAACATCAACGTTCGCAGCGCCCAGGTAAAAACATTTCCCGGACAAACTGCTACCATTAGCCTCGGTATTGATATCCTCGATCACGCTCAGCTAGAACGCACATTTACACAAATTCGCAAGATGAGTGATGTCATGAAGCTGCGTCGCGTCAGTCAGGCAGAGCAGGAAAAAGAAGAATAACCTAATTGACTGACAACAGCTTTTTTTAATGTCCTCTTACATCTTCCTGCCGGCGTTGGTTTGCACCTTTCAGCAAACGACCAAAAACAAACTCCTGAAACGAGTCAATGTAGGTAAAGATGACGGGAACCACCACCAGCGTCAGCAGCGTGGAAGTCATCAAGCCGCCAATGACCGCAACCGCCATCGGACTCCGCACTTCCGCACCCGCCCCAATGCCTAAGGCGATCGGGATCATTCCAGCAATCATGGCGATCGTCGTCATCAAAATGGGGCGCAATCGAGCCACGCCAGACTCCAGAATTGCCTTAAAAGGAGAAGTTCCTTCCTTCTGGCTCACTAGCGCGTGGTCAACTAGCAAGATCGAATTTTTTGTCACCAAACCCATCAGCAGCATAATCCCAATGAGGGCGTATAGACCCAGAACTTTCTGAGTCAAGAGCAGCCCCAACAGCGCCCCGCCGATCGAGAAGGGCAGCGCCACCATGATCGTTAAGGGATTAAAAAAGTCGCCGAATAGCAGCACCAAAACAACATAGATAAACAGTACTGCCGCACCCAACGCCAGTCCCACATTGGTGAACAGCTCTTGCATCACCTTGGCACTGCCAAAGCTCTCTCGCTGCACGTTTTGCGGCAGGTTGCGCAGAGCGGGCAGAGCATCGACTGTCTTAGAAACTTCACCTAGCGCCACGCCCTGGAGGTTTGCCTCAACGGCGATTTTGCGGGAGCGGTTGTAGCGATCGATCTGGGAAGGCCCATTACCAAAGCTGACCTCCGCCACGGTTTGCAGGGGAATTAAATTGCCGTCCTTGTTTTGAACTTGCAGATTGCGAATGGTATCCAAATTAGTGCGGTATTGGGGAGCCAACTGCACGCGAATAGGAATCTGGCGATCGGGCAGATCAAATTTTGCCAGATTAGCTTCGCTGTCGCCTAAGGTTGCTAGGTTTGCGACTTGAGCGATCGTCTGAACGCTAACATTCTGATCGGCAGCGCGCTGCGGATCAGGGCGAATCAAAATTTCTGGCTTGACTAGACTGGCGCTAGAGCCAACTTCCACTAGACCGGGCACCTGACGCATTTGCTTCTCCAGGTCTTCTGCGACGCGAGTTAGGGTGGCAGCGTCTTCACTCTTGAGGACGATCGAAAGTTCTTTGGAGCCGCCGCCAATACTGTTGCCATTAAAGCTAAGCCGCACTCCTGGAATCTGTTGAAACATCGGGCGAATCTGATTCTCAAAGTCCGTACGGGTAATGTCGCGTCCTTCGCCTCTAGGCTTGAGCTTGACATAAAGGGTTGAGAGATTCACGTTCTCATCGGTCTGTACGCCCGCAACGTTAGGATTTTCAAGCAAACGCTGCGTGAGCCGTTGCGTGACGCGATCGGTGTTTTCGATCGTGGAACCGGGCGGCAGCTCCATATTGATGATGGATAGCGACGTATCGTCATTGCCCAGCAGACCCGTTTGAATGTGGGGCACCAGCATTAGGCTCCCCACCAGAAACGCTAGGGAAGCTGCTAAGGTCAGCAAGCGATTTCTGAGAGACCAGTTCAACAAACGGCGGTATTGATAGGAAAGGCGATCTTTTTTAAGGTCGTCCTGATCAGGGGATTTGTTCTTCAAAATGTACGCCGCCATCAGGGGCGTAATCATCCGGGCAACCAGGAGAGAGAACAATACGGATGCGGCTACTGTAACCCCAAATGGACGGAAATACTGACCGCTAATTCCCGACATTAGGGAAACAGGAGCGAACACCGCTACGATACTCATCGTTGTCGCCACTACCGCCAAACCGATCTCATCAGAAGCATCGATCGCCGCCTTATAGGCAGACTTGCCCATCTGCTGATGACGCTCAATATTTTCAATTTCGACGATCGCATCATCCACCAAAATGCCCACTACCAGCGCCATTGCCAGCAGCGTCATGAAGTTGAGCGTATAGCCAAAGAATTTCAGCACAATGAACGTAGGAATCAGCGACAGCGGCAATGCCACGGCGGTAATCAGGGTTGCACGCCAGTCTCGCAAAAACACCCAGATTGTGACGACTGCCAGCAAGGCTCCCAGCAATACCGCTTCGACGGAAGCTGCATAGGATTCTCGCGTGTATTCGGCATCCACATTGTTGACCAACTCTAGCTTAATGTCGCTAGGCAGGGTTTTTTGAAGCTGCTTAACTGCCTCCTGCACGCCTTCTTCTACGGTCACCAGTACACTACCCGTACTGCGCAATACCGAAAACACTACCGCCGTCTGGTTATTAAGTCGGGCAATTCTGCGAATATCTCCCGCTCCATCCGTGACGCTGCCCAAACTAGACAAGGACACAAAGCCACCTTTGGGTAGAGAAATCTGATAGTTTTGCAGCGTCTCTACAGTAGGAGCGCTGCCCAGCGTCCGAATCGTTTGTTCACTGCCGCCCACTTCGCCTCGTCCACCCGGCTGATTGGTATTGAAAGCTCGCACCTGATCATTCACCTGAGTTGCCGTAATGCTTAAAGCCTCTAGGCGATCGGGGTTTAGATCAACACGGATTTCTCGATCGATGCCACCAATTCGCTCTACCTGAGATACTCCCCCAACCGCTAGTAATGCCCGACTGATCTGCTGATCTACCAGGTTGCTAAGTTCTCCGGGCGATCGCTGTGTCGAGGAAACGGCGTAGGTAATCACTGGCCCACCCGCCGAATCTACTCGCTTAACGATCGGATCAGTAATGTCCTGCGGCAGATTTTGGCGAATCTGAGAAATCGCGTTGCGCACGTCATTGGTGGCGCGATCGGTGTTGGTTCCCAGCACAAAATTCACGATCGTTGTCGAAGAGCCGTCTACGACCGTAGAGGTAATCTGGTCAATGTTGCCCAGTCCGGCAACTGCATCTTCAACTTTTTTGGTAAGCTCCTTGATTTCTTTGTCGAGCTTCTCCATG
>CASBQM010000150.1 GCA_949127645.1 Synechococcales cyanobacterium PMM_0036 | reverse complement strand
GGCGATCCAGTTTGCAGATCCCAAACTCGTAGGGTTCCATCTTCACCGCTGCTAGCGATCGATTGTCCATCCGGGCTGATGGCAACCGCCGCCACGGCTCCCGAATGCGCCTCAATGCTCCAGAGCAGCGTCCCAAGCGTTGTATCCCAGAGCCTCAAGGTATGATCTTTGCCACCGCTGACTAGCAGACGACCATCCTGACTCATATCCAAAGCCGTCACCGTATCCGTATGTCCCGACAGAGTTTGCAGAGCTGCTCCAGTAGGCAGCGCCCAGAGATGTAGGGCATGATCCGCCTCTGCGGTGACTAGAAAGCGGTTGTCGGGCGCAATCAACATCCGATCGACATTAGAAGGCAGCGTCATGTCATGCATCAGAGTAATGTCATTTTCTGAACGAGAGACAAAATGCTCTGCCTGAGACAGCATTGCGCCTGCCTGCTCAATTCGACTAGAGCCATACCACCCGCCCAATAGCAGCAGCGCCGCGATCGTGGGTTTCCAGATCTGCCGGATTGATACCCTCTGCCTTAAAGACCGCCTTACAGGTTTTTGCACAACGGGAGGCGATCGCAAATCCGCCAAAACCTCAGTGGCGCTTTCGTAACGCTGTCTGGGATGACGTTGCACCATCCGGCTAAGCGTTGCAGCTAGGTGAGGATCGATCGATCGCCCTTGCAAATGAACCTGCCAATCTAGCTCACCTGAAATCGGGTTTTGCTGAAAATCCTGCGGATGAACACCCGTCATTATTTGAATGATAGACACGCCCAGCGCATAAATATCGCTACCAAACTCTGCCATGCCCAAAAGCTGTTCGTCTGGCATATACCCCGGTGTGCCAATGGCAATAGCAGCGCCAGGTGCATTCGATTCAGATACACAGCAAGCCGCCCCAAAATCGATTAGAACGATCGTATTTTTGCTGTAAATCAGATGGCTTGGCTTAATATCTCGATGGATTACCTGCCGAGCATGAATGTATTCCAAAATATGCAAGACCTGTTGCAAGACTACGATCGCCGCATCTGAACTCAAGTATTGCCCTGGAGCGATCGCATCTCCTAAATTGTTACCCTCAATATATTCCTGAATCTGGTAAATCCGTTCTTGCTCATGGCAGTAAGCAAACAAGGTTGGAATTTGAGCATGGTTTTGCCCGAACTGATCCAGAATCCGAGCTTCGGTTGCAAATAGCTGCTGAGCTGTCTCCTGTGAAATCGTGCTGCTAGGCGATAGCTGAAAGCATTTGACGACGCAAAGCGGGTGACAGGGTAAATATTTATCCCGCGCCAAGTAGGTCTCGCTAAACCCACCTGACCCAAGTTTCTCTAGAATGAGATACCGTTCAGCTAATAATTGCCCAATCATATATATCAAACCTCTGTACAGCCATCCTGATGCCGAACTAATTTCTGCATCACTTACCTTGAGTAAAATCTCTACTTAGGGCAATTTTTGCAGTCCAAAATTTCATTGCCTTGATTAAATTGCACCGACTAAGAGAAAGCCAAGTCAAATTGATTAGTGAAAGACGTTCAAAGCCTGATTTGCTCTGATGTCTTAGATGCTTCCTGATAGCTTAATAGAGTGAGATTGACTAAATTCAGCGAAAGAAAGATAGTGTGCAACACTCCTCTCACTAAACCGATACTCAATGGCTTTGAGGGTTTTCCAGCCAGATTTTACGCTCACACCACTCATAGCAACTCAAACGGGTCAAGACGTGATTTTAGTCACATGCCTATTAAAATGGAATTATCTTCCCTTTAATTGGAACCCTCTTTAGAAATTGTATTCTAATTAGGTAGCTTCCCGCCACAATTATGTCACAATTTTATGAGACCGCGCTGAAATACCCTGTAATTCGCTCTGCATCCTACCGTAAATTACACCGTATTTAACACCAGTGATTCAGATTACGCAGATCATACGAGGCGGTCAGGTAGCCTTACTTTACCCATCACGGCTACTATAAACTAATTTTTTAATTGGAACAAGCTTAGATAAAGTGTTCCAGAAGGTGCTCCGAGAAAATGTTGTCACTTTTAGTCACAATTGGAGAGAATTATCCATCCAGTGAAATATCCGATCTAAATAATTGGGGGTGAAACCTGCAAGCTGCTAAAATTCCGGCATTGCTGAATGTGAGAAAAAAGCATGAGAGTTGCAAGCCCTGTGATGGCATCTGATCAAAAGGCGACACAGCAAATTCCCACCTTGCGACGCTTCTTAGGATATCTGCGACCTTACCGCAAAGAAATTCCGATCGCCCTCACTTTAGTCACGATCGGCGCATCGACTCAGGCGATCGGACCTTTTTTGCTGGGCTGGTCAATTGACCATGTGATCGCTCAGGGAAATTTGCGGGGGCTATGGCAGCTCTTGGGCGGACTAGCGCTGACCTATATTGTGGGAGTTTGGGCGATCCGGGGTCAGATCTTGCGCGTCGGCTGGATTATGCAGCGATTGCTTGCCCAACTGCGGCAAGATATTTTCACCAAAATTCAGAGTTTACCCCTCAGCTTTTTCGATCGTAGCGAGGCAGGTG
>CASBQM010000149.1 GCA_949127645.1 Synechococcales cyanobacterium PMM_0036 | reverse complement strand
TGATGATGCACCTGAGAAACTTCTGTGTCCCAGAAATTTGTAGAATAAATTACCAACCAGGCGATCGCTCAATCGCTTTTGAACACGGACTGTCTAATACAAGCTGCCTAATATAAACTGCCGAACCTAGACGCATTGCTGTACTTCAACGGACAAATCTCATGAATTCTGATACCCTGATCCAGCTTGCTCAAAAAAGTCTGCGCGTTACTTTGGGCGCAACGGCAACATTTATTGAAACCCTGCAAGATCCACAACAGCGAGAGGCTAACCTGGCGAAACTTAAAACAGAGCTAAGCCAACTGACGGAAAACTGGGAGGTTCGGGGCGAAAGCGCAGAGCGAGAAGCCCGTGGGTTTATGGATTCGCTAATCAATCAGGCTTCTAGCCGGGTCAGCCAGCCCAACGCTAGCAGCACAGTCTCTACGCTATCTGCTCCGGTTTCACCCGCTGCACAGCAAGACTTGCAAGAGCTAACCGAACAAATTGCCGCCTTACGAGCCGAAATAGAAAAGCTACGAGCGCAAGACTCGTAGCTTCTTCGGGCATTTGTATAGTGCTGAGCTTGCCACCCTATCTGTTCCTCAGACGTTGGCAGCTCAGATAGAGTCTTTTCAATCCGCTTAGAAATTCAAAGCCCAGAGATTCAAATCTTAGAAGCTCGGATCTTGGAAATCGGCGGAATTTTTGTGCAAAAGCTTATCTAGTCGTTTGTCCAATCTTCACGACCCAGTAAATCGCCAATTCGATCTCTTAAAAGATAGTCGTTGTTCTCCAACACACATTCCACGCAAGACCATTCTCGAGCTGGAATATACTTGCAGAGAGCATAAATGGGCTGCTGGCGATTAACTACGCCTGTTTGCACCAATTGACGTGCTTCATCCTGAATCAAACTCATTGAATATTGAAGTACATTAATCATGATTCACCCTCCATTGGTCAGATCTAGAAACTAAGGCAGAAGAGCAGAGTAAAGATCTACTCTAAGAGCTGCCTAACAGCTAGTTAAGTGGTTTACTTTGTAATCCGATATACTGAATAATTTCTATTTTTACGCTGTCGCCCTCCTGATTATATTAATAAACATTGCAAAAGTCACTAAACTCTGACAATGTGATAACTCTGGAGAAAATTTAATGGATGCTAATCCGAGCAATTGCCTAGGATGGTTTAAGCGGAGCGATCGCTTAATAGGACAATTAGATAGTTTAGATTGGGTATCAGAACAGCTCTGCATTAAGCCATCCAGGCTGTAAATGTATCTCTAGAGTCCAATTTACTGCTTCCATTCTTAATATTGCACCCCAATAGAAGTTTGTCTTCAGAGCGCTGCCTGAATCTGATAACGAACTCACTCTTTAACGACCGTAATATTACGGTTGTTAAAGAGTAAAGATGATGATGATAGCCGCCTCCTCCTAAACGCCGGGATATGCCGCGCTGGCATAAGTGGTACTAGGAATGAGGCGTTGTTGAGTCAACTCTGCCGCTAGTAAAATCGCCGATTTCATACTCGTCGCATCGGCAATTCCCTGTCCGGCAATGTCAAAGGCTGTCCCGTGATCGGGAGATGTGCGGACAAAAGGCAGTCCAATCGTCGTGTTTACCGCCCGATCGAATGCCATCAGTTTCACAGGAATTAGCCCCTGATCGTGATACAGCGCCAAATAAGCATCATGGGCTGTCTTGCAGTCTCCACCGCCATACCAGGCTTGCCCTGGACGCACCCAAAGTGTGTCGGGCGGCACGGGTCCCAGCAGCGAGGCTTGCGGGAAGCGATCGCCCATCTGCCGTATCCAGGGAATCAGCCAATCTTGCTCTTCTCGTCCGAGCTGTCCCTGTTCACCGCTGTGGGGGTTGAGTCCGGCAATGGCGATATGGGGCTGCTGAATGCCAAAGTCTTGCCGCAAACACTCCAGTAGCAGCTCTAGCTTGCGGGTGAGTAGATCAGGCGTTAGCGCATCGGGAACCTGTCGTAAAGGAATGTGAGTTGTTGCCAGTAGAGTTCGTAAGGTCCAGCCTGTATGAGGCGATCGCGCCACAAACAGCATCCCAAAGCGCTGCACATCCGATCGCTCTGCCAACAGCTCCGTCTGCCCCGGATACAGATGCCCCGCCGACTTCCAGGCTGATTTAGAAATAGGTGCCGTGACAATTCCTGACACCTCTCCAGCCAGAGCCAAAGCGATCGCCCTCTCCAAAAACCGAAAGCTTGCCTCTCCACTTGCCGCACTCTCCTGACCTAGAGCAATTTGATCGATCAGCGTTTCCTCTAGCGGCACATCCACAAT
The DNA here is from genome assembly GCA_949127645.1 of Synechococcales cyanobacterium PMM_0036. Taxonomy (GTDB): domain Bacteria; phylum Cyanobacteriota; class Cyanobacteriia; order Elainellales; family Elainellaceae; genus Drouetiella. The sequence continues at coordinate 3,003 of CASBQM010000149.1, read as the reverse complement.
AGAAAACTGTGTCGGGTCAGCTAAGGAGGCATTTGCACCGAGCTGCTGAGATAACCTATGAGCATCGCAGAGCAACGATCGATTGCCTACTAACATCACCTCACAGCATTGCGTCACTGCCGAATCACTCAGCGCCTTCAGCGTCACCTCAGCTCCGATTCCGGCAGGGTCGCCTAGAGCGATCGCTAATTTAGGACGATCGGGTAACGAGGTTGAACACGAGAGTGGAGTTGAAATTTCTGAAGGCGCCATAAAGAAACGTACGGGGTGGACAGTAGACAGAAGGCGATCGCGGCACACTTGCCCATCGCCCTAAACTTTGCATCCCAAACTGTTTTACAATAGTCCAAACAGTTTTACTGAAGACTTAGCCTATCGGTCTGCTTGCTGTTACACATTATGGCTACAGGGATATGGCTACAGGAACGTGGCTACAGGCTAGGCATAGGTCGATGAAGTCTTAATTCTTGTAAAACCTTCTACCTTGGAGAATATCACCCGATGAACGTCGAAATTTTTAGAGCCGCTATTCTATCTTCAACTTTGATTTTGGTGGGTCTTAGCTTGGGCTTCTTGATGCTCAAAATTCAGGGCGGCGAAGAGTAGGTAAGGGTCTTTGCGTCTACCTCACCCAATTCTAAGCAAATTCCTCTAAGCAAATTTCTTGAATACCAAAACTCAAGCTGCCTCTTCAGCACAAAAAGCAGCTTGAAGGTTCTTTAAAGTTTCACTTTCTGAACCTCTAGTCCTCTGGCTCATCCAGATGTTCTGCGACCTCTCGATATAAATTTGCCACATGACTATCTTTTAGGTAATAGAATACGTTGCGTCCTTGCTTACGGTAACTCACCAGTCGCATAGCCCGTAAAGCCCTAAGCTGATGAGAGACTGCTGACTCTGTCATCTTCACGACAGCAGCTAGATCGCAAACACAAAGCTCTTGATGGGTCAGCGCCGACAAAATTCGCAGACGGTTTGCATCTCCCAGTAGGCTAAAAAACTCTGCCATTCGCTGAGCTTTCGCAACATCTAGAATGGCTTGATGAACTTGACGCACGCTATCGAGATCAACCGGATGCTGAATCTCACAGTTTGGGGCTGAATCAGAAGTTTTAGAGGCGGAATTCATAGTGCAGAATCAACCCAAGTGCAGAACCATATTTCTCAAGCCACAGGTTGCCGAAAGGCAACCTGAAAAGCGGCACCATAAGCCTAACATCTATTCTTACAGCACTTAGTTGTTGAGAGACTTCTAGCGATTATTGAATTCAGTCAAGATGCAATCAACTTTGCCTTGTCAAAGCAGATGCGTTTCAGGGTATCTTGTATATTAACGAAGTTTAACAATTCTTTACGGTATCCCTCATGAATATACTGGTTGTCGGTGCCACTGGGACTTTAGGAAGGCAAATTGTTCGCCGCGCACTGGATGAGGGATTCCAGGTGCGGTGTTTGGTACGCAGCTTTAGAAAAGCATCTTTCTTAAAAGAATGGGGCGCAGAGCTAGTTCAGGGCGACTTGCGCTATCCAGATACTCTGCCTCCTGCCCTAGAAGGCATGACAGCCGTGATTGATGCCGCTGCTGCCAGACCCACAGATGCTTCAATTCGTCAGGTGGATTGGGATGGCAAGGTGGCGCTGATCCAGGCGGCAAAAGCGGCAAAGATCGATCGCTTCATCTTTTTCTCAATTCTGGATTGTGAGAAGTATTCTCATGTGCCGCTGATGGAGATCAAGCGCTGCACTGAGCTGTATCTGGCCGAATCGGGCTTAAACTACACGGTCTTGCGGCTCTGTGGCTTCATGCAGGGATTGATTGGGCAATACGCTATCCCCATTCTGGAGAAACAGGCTGTCTGGGTGATGGGAGACGGTGCGCCCACGGCTTACATGGATACTCAAGACATCGCCAAGTTTGCCGTGCGATCGCTCCAAGTGCCTGAAACTGAGAAGAAGTGCTTCCCCGTAGTGGGTTCACGAGCCTGGGGAGCCTATGAGGTCATTCGGCTATGTGAACGGATGTCGGGGCGGGAGGCAAAAATCACTCGGATGCCGGTCAGCGCTTTACGTGCCGTGCGACAGACAGCTCGGTTCTTTCAGTGGACTTGGAATGTTGCCGATCGCCTTGCCTTCGCTGAAGTCATTGCTGCCGGACAGCCCCTCACGGCTTCTATGGATGAGACTTACGCCACGTTTGGCATCGATCCCAAGGAAATCACCACGCTCGAAACCTATATGCAAGACTACTTCGGGCGGATCACAAAGAAGCTGAAGGAGCTAGAGTACGAGCGGGAAAGAGCGAAAGAGCGCAAAAACAAGAAGCGAAGTCCGTTTAAGCCCATGAACGCCAAGGAGGCGATCGCCAAATCGGCGGCTGCCCGCTCGGCATCTCAATCTGCTGCTATTAGCGATCCGACGAAAGAGAAGTCCTAGTCATTCTCTGAAAGGAGTACGCCCCTTTCAAAAAAGCTAGACCATTATCGAGAAAAGTAAAATGACTCTGAAACGCCTGGTGATTGAAATGGGCATGGGGGTTGATCAGCATGGACAAGATCCGACTGTTGCGGCAGCCAGAGCGGTAAGAAATGCGATCGCCCACAATGCCCTACCTGGCGTTTGGGAAGTTGCTGGCTTAGATAACCCTGATCAGATGATTGTTGAAGTCCAGATTGCGGTTCCCTACGCGGATCAGGTTCGTGAAGCTGAAGTTTTAGCGGTTCTACCCTTTGGTCACAAGACTCTCACGGTCGCATCAGGCGGAATGATCGTACAAGGACGGGCGATCGCCAGCCTCAACGACAAAAACGATGAAATGCTGGTGGCGATCGCCTCGGTCACTGTACTCGTCGATATTTAGTTGTCGATATTTAGTCGATGTTTGGTTTTAGTAAGTCCTTCATTACGGCTTGGGCATCAGCGAAACACCCAAAAAGTGAGAGAGCCACACTTCAAAATCTCGCATCAAATAGCGCTGCTGGATTTGCTCTGGGTTGACCATTGGCT
>CASBQM010000148.1 GCA_949127645.1 Synechococcales cyanobacterium PMM_0036 | reverse complement strand
TACATCGACAACGGCGTGCAGCTGGGCTGGTTGATTGATCCCAAGAATCGGCAGGTGGAAATTTATCGATTAGGGCAGGAAGTTGAAGTTCTCAAAAATCCTGAAACGCTTTCTGGCGAGGATGTATTATCTGGCTTTGTGCTGGATTCAAAACCTATTTTTGCGGATGTGATATGAGCTATGGTCAAAATTATTAGTCGTCAATCTTTAGGGATGCAAGCTGTTTATGATATCGGCGTTGAACGAGATCATAACTTTGTTTTAAACAGCGGATTAGTTGCCTCTAACTGCTTCAATAAATCTCACTCGACCGCCTATGGATATGTCACTTATCAGACCGCCTATCTCAAGGCAAACTATCCGGTCGAGTACATGGCGGCTCTCCTCACCTGCAACAGCGGCGATCAGGACAAAGTGCAGAAGTATATCGCTAGCTGCGTCAACATGGGTATCCAGGTTGAGCCGCCGGACATCAATCGATCGGGGGTAGACTTCACGCCGCTGCAAACCACCATTTTGTTTGGGCTGTCGGCTGTGCGAAATGTGGGGGAAGGGGCGATCGAACATCTGCTGATTGCCCGTGAAGAGGGCGGCAAATTTAAGTCTCTAGCGGATTTGTGCGATCGCGTTGATTCTCGCACCGTTAACCGTCGTGCCCTAGAAGCACTGATTCAATGCGGCGCATTAGATAGTTTGGAGAGTAATGAAACCAATCGAAATCAGCTCATTCACGACCTGGAGTTACTGTTAGACTGGGCACAATCTCGCGCCAAAGATCGGCTGATTGGACAAGGCAATCTGTTTGATTTGCTGGGGGGTGCGATCGCCAATTCCAACAAGTTTGAGGCGGCTCCCAAAGCGCCTGCCATACCCGACTATCCGCCTCAGGAAAAGCTGCGGTTGGAAAAGGAGCTTCTAGGCTTTTACATCTCAGATCATCCGCTGAAATCGATTCAGCAGGCCGCTAGAGTCCTGGCACCAATTAACCTCAGCGATTTGAACGAAAAGCCCGACGGCGTAATGCTAAGCGCGATCGCCATGGTCAGCACCATTAAGCCGATCGTCACCAAGCGGGGCGACAAAATGATGGCGCTGCAAATTGAAGACCTCAGCGGTCAGGTTGAGGCGGTGGTCTTTCCCAAATCCTTTGAGCGGATCGGCGAACTGTTGCAGGTGGATGCGCGGCTGATGCTGTGGGGCAAGGTGGACAAGCGAGACGATCGCACCCAGTTCATCATTGAAGATGCGGAACCGATCGATGATGTCTGCATGGTGATGGTGGATCTGGAACCGCAGATTGCCGGAGATGTGGTGAAACAGCACCACCTCCGCACGGTGTTACTAGAGCAGCGCGGCGATGAGGACAAGAGCAAAATTCCGGTGATCGCGGTAATTACGGGAGGCGATCGCCGTGAGCTAGTTCGTCTAGGCGCACAGTTCCGAGTCCAAGATCATCAGGCGACGGTGAGTGCGCTAATGAAAGCAGGATTTCAAGCCCGAACCGAATCTCTCGTCCGGGCATCTTAGTATTCTGCACCCGCGTTAACTAAAACGCTCATCTAGAAATTCGATCGCAGCAACCGACCAAAGATATTGAAGGTCTCATCCAGCCAACGCAATAGGCTGAGGTCATTGGCGATCGATCGGGGCGGATTTTGAATCAGCGTATCAAGTTGCAGCAAACGGTTGAAATCAATTTTGATGTCGCCCTGCCGTTCTGTCTTGCCGTCTGGTGCATAAAACTTCACTTGGGCAAGCTGCATGATTTTAATCAACTCCTGCGCCATAATTCCATAGCCCACCGTTGTCGGGTGAATGCCGTCTAAGGCAAAAATGCCGCCCTGCGTCCGACCCTTAGCGCTGGAGGAGAAAAAACGAGAATCTAGGTCGGGGGTCAAGGCTTGCAGGGCTGGAGGCAGATCATATTTGCCGCCAACTGCATCCCACCAAGACGGACGCGCTGCCTCTGATCCAGGTGTGAGGTAGCGACGGTATGCCACCCGATCGAGCAAGCCGCCCAGCTCAAACAAATACCAGTTTTTGCCCTGCAACCGCGCCGTTTTAACGGCATCCACGATCGCCTCATTATATTGATCAATGGCACTATCGATCGCCCTTGCCTCTTGCTCAGTTAATCGAGGATACTTTTTAGGATTATTGGCATCAAATGCCTGATCGCTGATCCAGGGCAGGGTATAGAAAGGGTAATAGCGAGAATCTGGACGAACTTTACGATCGACTCCTCGGGCATAAGGGGCGATCGTCACATGGGGGACGGTGGCAAAAATGACGTGACGTGCGCGAACTTGCTTGATTTCAGCAACTAGGCGATCGAGTTCTGCTTTGAAGTGAATGGGTCGCCAGACCGTATACTTATCGTTCTTATCCTGATCTATGTAATCATCACCGCTCCAGGAAACATTAAAGGTCAGAATGCTTCCTAAAGCGTTGTTTGCCCCAATCATCACAATCAGCGTTTCAATGCCGTCCCCAGTTCCTGCCTCTGCACCCGCCTCTGCACTCAGAGCTGCTGCTGCCTGAACAGGAGACAGAGCCACTCCGCCAGAGTTTCGGGCAGAATTTAGCACTTGCAGAGCAGCCCGCTCGTTGTGATAAGACGTGATTTGACCGATCGGGTCAGTAATTCGTTCTCCTAAGCTATCTTGTGGCGGATTGGCTTTAAGGATCGCTTGGGCAATATTAGCATTGCGCGATAGGGTGTTGCGCAAATCCCAGCCATAGACTGCTAAATTATGATTAATTGCGCCCTTGGGGTTAGGCAGAGTTGAGCCAGCCCCTCGCTCCCAGTGGTTTTCAATATCGTTGAGGTAGCCATTGACAAATAAGGCCGCCCCCGGAATCTCATACCAATCTATTTTGTCGCCAAATCTGCTTTCGATCGCTCTTGCCAGACTTTC
>CASBQM010000147.1 GCA_949127645.1 Synechococcales cyanobacterium PMM_0036 | reverse complement strand
GTTTGTGAGAGGTGGGGCGGGCGCAGCCCGCCCCACCTCTCACAAACCATTTAGGATTGCTATAGCTTAATAGCGATATAGTCTAAGTTTACGTCAGAGTTGTCCTGAGAGTTGAAAAAAGGCTCTGCCGCTACATGAACGTGACCTAGCTAAAAGCCAGAGTTAGCAAGGGTTTCATCCATTGCGATCGCTATAGATCTATTAAGGTGAGAGGCTACAATCCTTATGCTAAAAGTTTTACAGCATAAGGATTATTTTTTGCGCCGTTGCTAAATGAAGGCGATGATGTCTAAATTATGATGTTTAAGTCACGATGTTTGAGTATGCCGTATCTGCCATTCAGCTATTGCTCATACCATTGCTCTCTCCAGGTACGGAGCTGAGCAATTTCTCGCTGTTGTTCCGCTAAAATACTCTGAGACAATCGCCGAATTGCTGGGCGATCGCTTTTCGACAACGCCTCTCCTGCCATGGCGATCGCTCCTTGATGATGAGGCAGCATGGCATTGATAAAGCGTAAGTCAAAATCATCATCTGCTGAACCCATATCCATATTCATCATCATGGCATCCTGCATCTGCTCAGGCATGGATAATGTTTCCTGCTTTTCAGCAATGTACGCGAGAGGTTGTTCATCTGCGTTAGGATACCAACCCTCACGCCAAGACTGCATCCGTCTCACTTCTCGCCTTTGAGCTGAAATGATTTCTCGCGCCATCTGCCTGAGACTAAGGCGATCGGATTTTTCAAGCACTTCTTCCGCCATCCTGACGGCTCCCTGATGGTGCAGGATCATGGCATCTATAAATCGCAGATCAAAGTATTTATCTTTTGGCCCTAAGCTCATGGAGCCATGATCCATGCTGGGCATTGCATGATCCATGCTGGGCATTGCATGATCCATGCTGGGCGTTGAATGATCCCCAGGCATCGAGTGATCCCCAGGCATCGAGTGATCTGACCCTGCGGTGGCATCACCTGCCTTAGAGTCTGTATGAGCCAGATGAAGAACTGCGATTGCAGGTGAGGTTAGCAGACTTGGTGAGAATTCTAGATTAGCAGATTGAGTTTTGGTAGGTTGAGTTCTATAAGTATGGCTGTAGACCGCCTCCATGGAGGTTGTCACCAACAATGTACTGTAAAGCGTTAGGGAAAATAGGCTTTTACTCAATTGCATGATGTTGTCCAAGTGGCAAAAACTACATTCATTAAATCTGACAAGAAATGTAGTAATCCGGGAAAAACGCCGATGCCTTTTGACAATCAAATTCAGAAATCATATTGGATGAGCTAACAGGCGATCACAGCGCTACGCGTTCGGAACAAATCTTGTCCTAACCCGATTTCGTAAGACCACACCATAGGTGATCCTCAATGCCAAATATTGGATGAAGTGATTCAGAGATATCCGGAGCAATACAGAAATTCATGAATCCATATAAAGAAAAGTATGGGTTAGAAGGTTTTTTGAGGAGCAGCCAGGTCGTTCAAATCGCTATTTCAGCCCCGGTGACTGGGTTTTGAGTAGCAGTCGAGCAGAAACTCACGTTAAAGGGTGTACCAGTCGAACCTGCTATCAAGCGGCTTTGGCTTCTGGGATAGAGGCACTTTGGAACGTATCCATGCAATCCATCAGTCTGGAGAATCCTCGTTTGAGTCCGGGAATGGGAAAAACTTGGAGCCAAGGCTCTAACCAGCCCCAGCCACAATAGGGTTGCATGAGTAAGCGCAAATTATTCAACGCACTCTTCCAAGTCTTTCCCGCTTCCCAGTGCAAATGCGCTTCAAAGGGGGAATGTAACGCAGGTTCTTCAGTCGTTGTATCTGCCGAAGATGGCCTACCTGAGCGTCGATGGTAAGCCTGAACAGTTTTTCTCGCCGTTCACAAAAGGCGCGAATGTCCAGCTTTCCTCTGGGGCTTACGGATTCTCGGAGCGATCGAATAGCAGCTTCAATGATTTGGTGCTATGGGTAAGCCCTAAATTCTGACGTTTGCTTCCTCTCAGCAGGGTAAACCCGGTATGCGTACTGAAACCTTTATTGCCCTTTTGTCCTGGTGTTTCTGGCTCACTCTGCTCTTAACGATCGCTTTGATCATCATTGTGTCTGTCAAACGCTACCGGACTCACCGCGAGAAGAGGAGAACTGTAATGGCTACAATGAGTGCCCTGGGAATCTGGTTGGTGTTGTCTTTGGGAGTGCTGATTATGCTGAGTCTCTATTCATGGGCAGGGATACACACGATCGAAGACAACCCACCTATAAAGCTTGAGCTTGCCACAGTCAGCATGGTGGGGACGATCGCTCTGCACATATTGGTAGGAAGTGGGCTGATCTATTGGACGGGACGAGGTGCGGGGGCAAAGCGGCGCTGATATTAAATGAAACCTAGCAATCCAGCGTTGTCTCTAACTCCCAGGGCGTGACGCAAGCGCTGTACTGATGCCATTCTTGATGCTTGAGCTTCAGATAGGCGGTGATGCAGGATTTACCTAGCGATCGCCTCAACACCGGATTCGCTTCCAAACACCGTAGTGCATCTAATAAATTTCCTGGGAGTACCTTCGCTTGATCGGCGGGCAAGGGATCAGTATAGCTATTGTTATCCTGTCGCACGCCCGGATCGCGTTTTTCAATGATTCCATCTAGCCCTGCTGCACTCAAAGCGGCGGGCAGTAAGTAGGGATTTGCGGCTCCATCGGGTAAGCGAAACTCAAAGCGACCTGTATCCGGGATGCGGATCGTGTGCGTTCGGTTGTTGCCACTATAGCTGGCGGTGTTGGGAGACCAAGTTGCCCCTGATGCAGTGACGGCTGCGTTGATGCGCTTGTAAGAATTGACCGTTGGGTTGACGATCGCACAAAGCGCTTCCGCCGAATTCAAGACTCCGGCAATAAACTGGTAGCCGAGCTTTGAAAGCCCCAATTCTCCCTGCGAATCAGAGAACAGATTCTCCTCTCCGGCGGTGTCCCAGATTGAGAGATGGGTATGACAGCCGTTTCCAGTCAGATTGGCGAAGGGCTTGGGCATGAACGTGGCGCGAAGACCGTGCTTTTCGGCGATCGCTTTCACCATGTACTTGAAGAAAGCATGGCGATCGGCGGTGACTAGCGCATCCGCATACATCCAATTCATCTCGAATTGTCCGTTGCCATCTTCGTGATCATTCTGGTAGGCGCCCCATCCGAGCGACAGCATGGCATCACAGATTTCGCGGATCACGTCATAGCGCCGCATCAAGGACTGCTGATCATAGCAAGGCTTACTTTGGCGATCGCGCAGATCCGAGATCTGTTCACCCTCGGCATTCAGCAGAAAATATTCACATTCCACGCCCGTCCGAATCCGATAGCCCAACTCTTCAGCCTGTCGCAATACGCGCTTGAGTACCACTCTAGGAGCCTGCTCTAGAGGTTGCCTGGTGATGGTATGCAGATCCGCTGGCATCCATGCCACATCAGGCTGCCACGGAAGCTGAATCAAGCTATCTGCATCAGGAATCGCCAGAATATCCGGATCGGCAGGGGTCATGTCTAGCCAAGCCGCAAACCCGGCGAATCCTGCCCCGTTGACCGCCATCTGATCAATACTTGCAGCGGGTACTAGCTTCGATCGCTGTACCCCAAATAAATCAGTAAACGAAATCAAGAAGTAGCGGATGCCCTGATCACGAGCAATTTGAGAAAGCGTCATAGGTCTGTTTTGAGTAAGGTTTGAATCTTCGATCGAATAAACGCTGCGTCGTCTAGATTTTGATAGGGGTTGCCTGCTCGATGTCCCC
>CASBQM010000146.1 GCA_949127645.1 Synechococcales cyanobacterium PMM_0036 | reverse complement strand
GTGGGCTATTTTGAGCCGACGACCGCTGACGGTCAGCCGGGTGCCTCTAGCAGCGGCTCTACTCGCGCAGTCGAGAGCTTCAGTCCGGGTGCGCCTGTAGACCCCTCAGAAGTCGCTCGATATCTACCGCCGATCAAGCCAGTCGCTAACGGAAATTCTCAGGCGCTGCCGATGCAGTTTAAGCTAGAGAATGGTTTGCGGGTGCTGCTGTTGCCCGATGCCGGAACGCCGATGATTAACCTCAACGGTTGGTTAGATGCCGGATTGAGCTTTGATACTGCCGACCAAGCTGGACTGGCTAGCCTGACCGCCGATAATTTGATGAATGGGACGCGATCGAAAGATGCGCTGACTCTGGCGAAAACCCTGGAAAACGAAGGGGCAAGTCTGGGCTTTAGCGCCCGTCGTGAAGGCGTAAACTTTAGCGGCTACGCGTTGCCTGAAAACCTACCGACTTTGGTTGAAACTCTGGCGGATGTGGTGCAAAATGCGACATTTCCCGCCGCTCAGGTTGAGCTGACCCGGCAGCGATCGCTGACTCGCCTCAAGGCAGAAATGGATGATCCGCAACAGCTAGGCTGGCGTGTCTTCCGGCAGGCAGTTTATCCAGAGAATCATCCCTATCGATCGTTTGCCACGCCCGCCACGCTAACGAATATTGCCCAGGCAGATGTGACGAGCTTCTACCAAAAGCACTACCGTCCGGACAATACAATCCTGTCGCTAGTTGGTAGTTTTGATCCGGCTCAGGTCAAGACGCTGCTGACCGAAGCTTTCGGCAACTGGAAGGATCAGGGCAACAAGCCAAAGCTGACTTTCCCGCAGGTGTCTTTGCCACAGTCTACGACTGAACTTACTCCCGTCATTCCGGGCAAGACAGAAGCCGTGACCTACATGGGCTACTACGGCGGCATCGATCGCCAAGATCCCCGGTTCTACTCAGCTTTGTTGCTCAACCAGATTTTGGGCGGCGATACGCTGTCCAGTCGGCTAGGCACAGAAGTCCGCGATCGCCAGGGGTTGACCTACGGCATTTATAGCTTCTTCCAAGCCGGATTGCAGCCTGGCCCATTTGCTATTTCTATGCAGACGGCTCCTGAAGATGCGCCCAAAGCCATTGACAGCGCGATCGCCTTGCTGAAGCAGATGCGCGAGAAGGGCATCACTCAGGGTGAGCTAGATGCGGCAAAGCGATCGCTCATCAGCAGCTATTCCGTAGATTTGGCTGATCCGAGCAATCTCTCTTCCTCAATTCTAGACAATGATGTTCTGGGGCTAACCTTGGAGGAAATTCGCCAGTATCCCGAAAAGCTGAATGCGGTAACTCCGGCGCAGGTGCAGCAGGTCATTGCCGACCTGATTCATCCTGATAGTCTCGTGATTGTGACTGCGGGACCCGGCAACGGCACCCCGACAGGAGGCTGATAGGGCGGGGTGTTTAAGGCATATCCCAAACACCCCCAATCTGGGAAGCCTCTAGAGTGCAGGCATCTTGCTAGCAAGATGCCTGCACTCTCAAATTGGGAGTGCAGTCTGCAACTCCAGTGAGATGGCTATGGGCACCTATCCCCTTATTTCGTAAAATCTTGCAAGATGTGATTTTTAAGGGCGTATCCCAATGGTCAAACCTCCGATTCGAGTTTGCATTATTTTGGGCACCCGTCCCGAAGCCATTAAGATGGCTCCCGTGATTCAGCAGTTTCGTCAAGACGCTACCTTCGAGACTCAGGTGGTGCTGACCGGACAGCATCAGGAAATGGTGGCGCAGGTGATGAATCTATTTGACCTAAAAGCTGATTATGACCTCGCAATCATGCAGCATGGACAGACTCTTACCGATATCACCTGCCGCAGCTTACGTGGGCTAGAGGACTTGTTCAAGCAGTTTGATCCACAGCTCGTTTTAGTCCAAGGCGATACCACGACTGCATTTGCTGCGGCGATCGCCGCCTTCTACCAAAAGATTCCTGTCGGTCATGTCGAGGCAGGACTTCGTACAGACGATATCTACAATCCTTACCCTGAAGAAGCCAATCGCCGCCTGATTTCCCAGGTAACACACCTGCACTTTGCGCCCACCGCTCTCTCAGTCGAGCATCTGGAGCGATCGGGTGTAGTCGGCAAAATTTATAACACGGGCAATACGGTCATTGATGCTTTGCTTTCCGTGGCGGCGCGACAGCTCGATTGCCCGATTCCTGGCTTAGAGTGGCAAAATCATCGTGTCATTCTCTCAACCGTACATCGCCGAGAAAATTGGGGCACACCTCTAAAGGATATTGCCCAGGGCTTTCTCAAAATCTTGGATACCTTCTCAGATACGGCTTTGCTGCTGCCTTTGCATCGCAACCCGACGGTACGAGAGCCACTGCAAAAAATCTTGGGCAATCATCCTAGGGTTTTCTTGACCGAGCCGCTAGACTATGGGCATTTAGTAAGCGCTATGCAGCGCTGCTATCTACTGCTGACAGACTCCGGGGGCTTGCAGGAAGAGGCTCCTAGCTTGGGTAAGCCTGTGCTTGTGCTACGAGAAACTACCGAGCGCCCCGAAGCCATCATGGCGGGTACAGCAAAGCTGGTAGGCACAGAGCCGGAAAATATTTTCAAAGAGGCAGCAAGTCTCCTTAGCGATCCAGATGCTTACAAAGCCATGGCTAATGTCTCAAATCCCTTTGGCGATGGTCATGCGGCTCAGAAGATTGCCGAGATTGTCAAGGCACACTTCCAGGTCTAGGCTAAAGCTAACTTGTGAAAAGCCTATCTTGTGAAAAGCCTGAGTCACAAAGAACCTTAGCTGGGCTATTCTTCAGGCGGCAGCTCTGGCGGTGCGGGCTTAGAACCATCTAATAGCTCTTTTTTGGATCGCTTGAGCTGCTTCCACATATCTTTAATTTGTTCGTATGCCTCTTCTGAGGAGATTCGCCCACCTGTCTCCAAGCCGCAGAGAAGAGATACCCGTTGAGCAAATTCCTGGAGATTGGCGTTAAACGTCAATTTCTCTGGCGTGAAGTCGCCATGGTAGTTACTTCTAGGATATAGAAACTGATCTTTAGCCTTGTCTTTACCATCTGTCACAGTTATTCATCCATCTATCTAGGGTAGCTCTGACCATTCTGACACTATATTCTGACCTCACGGAATTAGAAAGCTCTATGCCTTTAGGTATATGCTGAGACCGTCATTTTTTTGAGCAAAAGCGATCGCCTCTCGTCACCCTTCACTTCTGTCACTCATTACTTTCGTAGCATATGCTTTCGTGACTCAGGGTCTTGATGATGAGTTCAGACAGTTAATGGGCAAACTGATGAAAACTCTCGGCGTAAAGTCCTATCTGTCGCCCGATCTATGTCTCATTCTTCTGAGCCTTGTTCGCTAGTTAGCCCTTGGTCGTCGATACCTCTATCTGTAATTATTCCGATACATAACGGAGCCACAGACCTGCCTGATTTATTAAACTGTTTGCAGCATCAGACCTATCCAAGCGATCGCGTTGAGTATTTGCTAGTCGATAACGGCAGCAGCGATCGGACGGCAGAAATTATCCAGGCAGCTCAAGCTTCCAGCCCCTCTCGCTTTACGCTTCATTACCTGAGTGAGACTGATATTCAAAGCTCTTACGCCGCCCGAAATACGGGCATTCGAGCAGCACAGGGCAGCATCCTGGCTTTCACCGATGCAGACTGTCGCCCCCAGCCTCAGTGGTTGTCGAGTCTTGTAGAACCCTTTGCCGACCCGCAGGTGGGGCTTGTTGCTGGTGAAATCATGGCACTGCCCGGAAACTCTCTGCCAG